>CAZAPI010000027.1:0-15314 GCA_964486945.1 uncultured Rikenella sp.
TAGCAACGAAGTAATAAAACATCCGGTAGCACGTCGTAACCTACATCCCGCCAGAAGTGGACTGAGGGGCACCCCCGATCCACATCAGCACCGTGGTCAGGACCAGTGTCGCGGGCAGCATCCGGTGCATATCCACCCCGTTGAAACCCGCCGTCCGGGGCGTCACGGCAGCCAGGAAACCCTGCGACAGCTTGCCCATGAACGAAAACTCCGCCAGCGAATGGTTCCACTCCGCCGCCAGCATATAAATCCAAGCGCCCAGCAGCAATACGGCTGTCGTTTTCAGCACGATATAACTGTTCAGGCTCCACTGGCGCGGGTGGCGGTCCCAAGGGCGCCGCTGCACGAAACGCACCGCGTTCCTGACTTTACGTCCCACGACGATCAGGAAATTGGAAAAGATCGGGAAGCCGACCCCGCCGAAAATGACCAACCACGAGATGATGACCGGCACACCCCACAGATGTCGCACCGCCGGATCGTACAAGTTCCCCGGCAAGGTGGAGAACCCCGCGTTGCAAAAGGCCGAAACGCTGTGGAACACCGAGAAAAAGAGCGTCCGGCCTTCCGATGCGAAACCCGGATGCCCGTCCACGACCGCGTATAGCAGCGCAGCACCAAACGCCTCGACCGAAAGGGTTACGGCGACGATCTTGACCAGCGTCTTGCCCAGGCCCCCCATCTTGTCGCTGCTGAGCAGGTCACCCAGTTGGAGCTGGCTTTTGAGCGAAGTCTGACCCATAAAGAACAAGCCGAAAAAGCTGGTGACAGTCATAATTCCCAACCCGCCGATCTGGATCAGGATCAGAATAACCGCCTGCCCGGTAGTCGTAAAAACATCCGCCGTGCTGACGGTGTTCAGCCCCGTGACGCACACTGCACTGGCCGCCGTAAAGAGCGAATCTACATACGGGATATGGTGGTGCGTGCAATTGGGCAGCATCAGCAGGCCCGACCCGATGAGGATAATCAACAGGAAACTGCCCGCCAGGATCGTAGAGGGATTGACCTTCCGGGAAAGAATGCCCGACAGGAACCGGGCCAGTTCGAGAAAAGAGACGACCAGCAGGGTGACGATCACGAGCCACGGCGCGCTGACGGTCTCCGGAAAAGGGTCCGAAGCCAGCCAGCGGTGCCGGAACGCAATATTGAAAATCGCCACCAGCGTAAGGGCTACATAGGCCCCGATCAGGATCATCCGGTTGCGTTTGTCGAGGCGGATATTGCTGTCCGCCGACGTGCCGCCGAGCAGCACCCGCACCGTCACAGCCACCCATATCAGGATCAGCAGACTCTGGCAGCCGGTCCGAATATAACGCATCGAACCGGGCGTCTGCGGGAAGCCGAACATATAAACCACACCGAACGGGGCGACGATACTGATCAACAGGATCAGCAGGCTGACCAGCTTCAGCGCCCAGCGTTGGAGACGGCGTAAAAAACGGCCGGGGGGTTGTTTCATGGTTTTGCGGATTGGAAACGCTCGGGGATCGGTTGTCGGGACTAAGTACAAATTCCGTGCAGAAGTCCGGCTTTCCGCCTCCCCCGCTTCCGCATCCCCGTCACCTCCGTTCGCAGCGCACGGAATGGCCGTGAGCGCGGCGTGCATTACGATCAACGATCACCGCTTCTTTCTTGAGACAAAACAGATACCGGCGATGCCGGTCGCGGACTGATAACGAGCCTTAACGTATAGCTTCGACAGCCTGTCATGCTGTACCGATCGGCACCACCGTACACACCGGGCAGACTTCATGTACGGCCCCTGCCTCGTTCCACGGCCCAGCCGCATTTTTGAAACTATTTCAGGGATTTTCGGCTGCCATGCCGCTCCGCGGGACAGGGGTCGAAGGCGCTTCGGCAGTGCCGCCCAGCCCCAACTATAACTACCTTAATTTTACAGAATTGCAAACATTTCGGACCCGAAACGTTCGGTCCCGGCTATTCGATCCGGCCCCGAAATAGAAACCGGAGCGTTAATCGTTCCATATCTCCCAACTGCGTTCCGCCTGCAACACCAGCATTTCAAGACCGCTCTTCACCCATGCGCCCCGGACACGTCCTTCGCGCAAGAAAGCCGTCTGGGCCGGATTGTAGATCAAATCGTACAGGTAGTGCCCCGTCCCGATGCAGTCATACGGCAGCGCGGCTTTCGCCTCAACATTCGGGTGCATTCCCAGCGGCGTGGTATTGACGATCAGCCGGTGGGCGTCCATAATCTCCGGGGTCAGCTGTTCGTAACCGAGGCGCTGCGGCCCCGATGCCGTGCGGGAAACCTCGGCGTACGCAATCCCCAGTTTGCGGAACACGTAATGCACCGCCTGCGCCACCCCGCCGGTTCCCAACACCAGCGCTTTCAACGCCTCCAAAGGTGCCGGAAAGGTTGCCAGCATCTTGCGGAGCGACTGTTCGAAACCGTAAACGTCGGTATTATACCCCCTGAAAGAGCCGTCGGGCAATACCTTAACGCAATTCACCGCCCCCACGGCTTCCGCCTCCGGGTCGATCTCCGACAGCAGGGGTAATATATGCTGTTTATGGGGGATCGTGATATTGAAACCCCGAATGTCCAGGGGCAATACCTTTCGCAGTTCCTCGATGCGCTCCACCGGATAGTTAGCGTAAGAACACTCGCCAGCCAGCCCCAGCGCGGCAAATTTCCCTGCGAAATAACCTGCCGAAAACGAGTGCCCGAGCGGATAGCCGACCAATCCGTATCTTTTCATGTTTCTACAATTCGATAAAACGGGGGCATTCCGAAACGTTCGGCCCATGTCGTTTTCATGGTCGGGCCGCCCCGAGGGGCGGCCCGACCATTCGTCAGAACAGCCTGTATTTCCGTCGATTAGGCCGCAGCATTCCGTTTCTTGCTCAGCACAGCCGCCGCCCGTTCGATCCCCCAGATCAGCAGGAACCCGACCGCCATAAAGAACAGGGCCCATCCCAGCATCGCCGGTTGTCCCGTCGCCTGTTCGAAAACGCCCGGCAGGACATTCCGCTCTACCAGCGGTTGCACCGCGCCGTGGCTGTCGATATAGGTCTCCAGCACCTCTTTCCAAGGCCATATCTTATTGAGCGATCCCACCATAAAACCGGTCAGCAGCGCCACAGTCATCCCGTGGTGCTTGAGCAGCAGCCACGACAGCAGGTGCGAAAAGCTGATGATCCCGACCGCGGCCCCGACCGCAAAAAGCAACAGAACCGGGATATTAAACGCCGACACGGCCCCGATGATATAGGCGTACTTGCCCAGCAGCAGCAGGATGAAGGCCCCCGAAATCCCCGGCAGGATCATGGCGCAGATGGCGATCGCTCCCGACAGCATGATGAACCACCAGGCATCCGGCGTCGAAGCCGGACTGAGCACCGTAATCATATAAGCTGCCACGATGCCGGCAACCAGGGCCACAACGGTCCCGCCCCCCCAACGCTTCACCTCCCTCGCCACCAGCCACGCCGAAGCGATGATCAGGCCGAAAAAAAACGACCACACGAAGATCGGATGGGTTTCGAGCAGGTATTTCATCACCTTGGCCAGCGAGAAGATCGAGAGGCCGATCCCGGCCAGCACCGAGAAAAGGAATCCGCCGTTGATATGGCTCCAGAGCCCTTTCAGATCCAGTTTCAGCAGCTTTTGCAGCGCCGCGAGATCGAACGAGCGGATCGAACCGATCAACTCTTCGTAAATGCCCGTGATAAACGCGATCGTGCCGCCCGACACGCCGGGAATCACGTCCGCCGCGCCCATGCCGATCCCTTTGAGCACCAGCATCAGGTAGTTTCTCTTTGCTTTCATAGATTGGTTATTCGGTGGTGAGAGAGGAACAAAGATATGTTTTTTGTGTTAAAATAAGGTTAAATAAAAGGGCGCACACCGGCTCGGTGTGCGCCCCCTGGTTATCTGAAACGACGCTTTACAGGGAATCGATCACTTTCATCATCTGCTCGCCCATGCCGATACGGTAGCCCTGCGACACGAACACCACGCGCCCGAACGTGTCCGCCACCACGAATACCGGCAGATCGTTCATATTACTCAGCTCCAGCGACTGTTTCAGCATATTCGAGACCTCGCCGCCTTTGTCCACGCCATAAGTGATGGTCTTCGGCAGTTTGCCGAACTCAGCCGGGTCGAAAGCCGCCAGCTGGTCATCGCCGGCAAAGAGGAACACCATTCCCCGGTTCCATTTCTCCAACTCCGCATTCAGCGCAGCAATGTCGCGCAGGGCGTGGTTGGTCGGCTCCTTTTTCGCTTCCAGCAGGGCCAGCACGAAATAGCCCCGGCCCGTCGTGGCCAGTATCGACTGCGGCTCGTCCATGCCCATCGGCACGAATTTCGCCTCCGGGTTCATCGTCCCGATCACCTGCACCGAATTGTCGTCCTCGCGCATGGTCATATCCAGCGCGGTTTGTTTATCCGCCTCGATCGTAAAGAACTTCGCCTCGCTCAACACCGTACCGTCGGCCATCCGCGTGCCGCTCACCAACATATAATCGCCCGCTTCCAACGCGACGGGCTTCGCGAAAATGGCTTTCAGCGCACCGGCCGCCCCCATATCCACGTCCGGATTGCTCAATTCGATGGTCGAGTAGCGGCCGTCCTTGAGCTTGGCCACCGTGAAATGGCTGTAATATTTCGGATCGTCGTTGTGCTTGCTCGGCGTGTAGTTCACCCTCAACGTGCCGCGCGGGACCGCCGAAGCCGATGCGCCGGCCAGTTCGCCGTCGAAATCGACGTTCTTCCAGGCGTCCGCCCCACAGCTGGCCGACAAATCATAATACTGCAAACGCCCCGTGACAGGTTCATAACGCGCCGGGATACCCTTGCTGTGCGCCATCGCTATGAAATAGCGGTCGCGACCCGCCTTGTCCGCCATGCGCAGCCGCTGCACCCCGACCGCCGACATCGGAATCCGGCTCGGATTGAGGCTGTCCACCAGCTGCACGCTCTTAGCCCTGGCAATAATTTCGGCCGGGGTCGAAGGCTCGGAAGCCATCGCTTCCCGGTAGGGTACCAGCAGTTCCGTCCCGACCCGCGGGTTGAGGATATGCTCCTTGAAGTACGGGCGGTCTTTATACGGAACTGCGCCGTTCAGATGGTCGGCCAGCACTCCCGCCGGGGTATCCTGCAAATCCTTGGTCGAAACCACATCCAGCAGGTCGAACGCCACGTCCAGCTGTCCGGCCGCAGCCGCATCGCTGAGGAACTGCGCGATCTCGGCCCAATTTCCCCGGCTCTTCGAGATAACGTTCCACACTTTCGTCGTATCGGCTCCGATCTTCTGCGCCAGCGCGAAAGCGTCCGCTTTCGGCATCCACGTGGCGATATAGGCGTTCCGGATCGAATCTTCCTGTGCCAGTCGCAGGCTGTTGGCCGCGCGCTGCTCCGGCGTCACCCGGTTTTCGGTTTTCCCCTCAGCCGGAGGCACAATATCCCACGCCACTGCATACGCCTCGCCCGTTCCGCCACAATGATCCAGCACTACAGTCAATGTATCCTGTTTGCCGAACGAGAGCTTTTCATAACCGTAGTCAGTGCCGTTCGTCGCCCACACCAGCATATCGCCCAAGCCCGCCGTCATGGTCGTCTGTCCGTTCGCATCCGCCACCTTGCGTACCGCCGGGTAGAACTCCGCATAGTTGTAAATCCCGAAATCGAGCTTCGCGTTCGGCACCGCCGCGCCGGTCGTATCTTTCACCCTAATAACGGCAGTCGCCACCGGAGCATAGTTGTGGGTCACATTAATTTCGGTGTAGAGCGGCGTCTGGCTGATGACCTCCTCGTCGCCCGCGTAGTTGCCGAACACCTTGGTATGCATCAGCATCCCGCGTTTGCTGGGCCCGTCGAACCAGCCCATATCCAGCACCGGCTCCGGCTCGCAGGCTCCGAAATAGTACCACTTGCCGTCAGCCCAAGCCTCTACCCACGCATGGTTGTCGTCGGTATGCGCCCAGCGCGGGGTATAGACCTGCCGCGCCGGAATCCCCACGGCCCGCAGGGCGGCCACCGTAAAGGTGGACTCCTCGCCGCACCGCCCCTGCGCATTGCGCACTACAGCCGACGGCGACATAGTCCGCCCGTCGCTCGGCGTGTAGATCACCTTCTCGTGGCACCAGTGGTTCACCTCCAGGATCGCATCCGCCATGCTCAGCCCCTTCACGCGCTCCTTCAGCTCATCATAGAAAGTCACGCGCGAGGTGTCGAGGTTCTCGTTATTGATCCGCACGGGCAGCACATAGTGCAGGAACAGATCGTTCGGCACGGTCCGGCCCCACGGCATTTCGGTCCCGGCCTTCAGCGAAGCGCGAACGTTGCTCAGGTACAATTCCGGCGAATAGTCGGCCACGTCGCAGACCGGCATATAAGCATACAGGAATTGCAGTCCCTCTTTCTCGCGGGGCGTTATCCCTTCCGGCAGGGCGGGCAACCACGCTGACCGCGCCTCCACGTTGGCCTCGACGCTTTTGCGCGTCTGCGGATCTTTCACGAGCTGCCCGTTGCCGCCGCAGGCGACCAGCAGGGCGGCTGTCAGAACCGTACAGAGTGTTTTCTTCATGGTATTTGGGTATGATAAAATTAGAATTGTTTCGCATTCAGGGTCGTGTCCGCCGCCAGCCCGAGGCTGCGCAGCGACCGCTTCATCAAGTCGAAATCATCGACATTCAGCCCGATGGAGACGATGAAGATGGCGAAGATCAGGACCCACATGTTGGTTCCCCGGAATTCGCCCCCCTTGTCGATATTCTCGCACACCTCCTCCTCGACGGCTTTGTCCTCGCCGAGATTGAAGCGGTCGCGCAGGAAATCGGCGAAACGGTTCCAACCGGATTTGCAGGATTCCTGAGGCTCGTTCATGTCGGCAAGCGATGGTTCGTGAGGCAAAGATAACGCTTTTCCGAGGGGAAACCCTCGCGGAAAGGAAATGCCGGAAAAGGCCCGCAGCCCCGACCCGGCCCGCAAACGTTCGTGCAAAAAGTGACGAAAAGGTTTCCTGTATCTAACTTTTTTGTATACATTTGGAAAAAGATTCGGTAACGTCGGGAAGTATCGGCGGGGCCGGACATTTTACGAAAAACGGCTTACGATCCGGTAAGCCAGATTGCTAACTAAAACGGCACGCGAGCGTGCCACAACTTAACTCAAACCTGTATGAACAATTTTGACTACAACGACCGGAGCGAGATGGACTCGATGGGCGATGAACTGTACTCCGTGCCGGTGAAGGCGGGAAAACGTATCTACTACTTCGACGTGAAGGCTACCCGCGGCGGCGACTATTACGTGACCATCACCGAAAGCCGCAAGAAACAGATGCGCGACGGCAGCTTCACCATCGACAAGCATAAAATACACCTCTACAAAGAAGACTTCCAGAAATTCGGCGAAGGGTTCCGGGAAGTGGTCGAATACATCAAGCGCGAGCGTCCCGAGTTCTTCAACGCCGACGGCTCGGCAATCAGCTCGGTAGCCTCTTCTTCGGAAAGTTCTTCCTACGGCGGTGGCACGGCGACTTCGACCACCATTTCGGAGGACGATTTCTTCAAAGGCCTGTAACCTGTAGCTTTTCCCGAAGGGCCGGGGTTGTACGCCGATCCCGGATATACCGGTTATGACACACTACGGCAAAGAGGTGCTGGTGGCACTGAGCGGCGGACTGGACTCCGCAGCAATCGTTTTATTTCTGCGCGAGGCGGGTTACCGTCCTCGCGCGCTTTTTCTGGACATGCTCGATTCGGAGGCGGCGCGGGAAGAGGTCGCCGCCACCGCTTCAGCTTTGGGAACGGAGCTGACGGTCGAGCCGTGCTCCGGCCTTTTCCGGACGGAGATCATCGAATATACGCTGGACGAACACGCCAAAGGCCGCACCCCGGCACCGTGTTCGCGGTGCAATCCCCGGATCAAATGGCGACTGCTGGCCGAGGCCGCAGACCGGCTGGGGATATACCACATAGCGACGGGGCACTATGCAGGCACCGTCCGGCACGGCGGACACACCTATTTCCGACGGGGCGCGGATCCGGCCAAAGACCAGTCGTATTACCTGTGGGACGTGCCGGAACCTCTGGCCGAGCGGGCCTTGCTGCCGCTGGGGGACCACACGAAAGCCGCGGTACGGAACATTTTGAAGGAGAGGTACGGTCTGACGGAGCTGACGGAAAGACGGGAGAGCATGGGTGTCTGTTTCCTCGGCGGCTTGCGCTACGGCGAATTCCTGCGGGCCTATTTACCGGCGGAATCCATCCGGCAGGGCGAGGTCGTCGACCTGTCGGGGAACGTTATCGGCCGCCACGAAGGTTACCCGCTCTATACGACCGGCCAGAAACGGGGCTTTTCGTTGGACGGGAACGCATCCGGCACCGGGGCGGCCGTCATCGGCATCGACACAACCCGGAACCGGGTGATCGTGGGGCCGGACGAAGCGCTGCACTGTCGGGAGATGATCCTGAAAGATTGGCGGGCGGTTTGCCCGGAGGAGCTTTTCCGTCATGCCGGAGAGCTGCAAATCATGGTGCGGGGCATCGGACGCAACCCGCGAGGCGGCTGCCGTTTGGCGGTAACGGAAGACGACCGCCTCCATGTATCCTTAATACAGGACACGGCCTGGGCATTGATCGCCGGCCAGCCTGTGGTTTTCTATCTCGGCGACCGGGTGGTCGGCGGCGGCATTCTGGACGAAGTGTTGCGACCTTAGAGAGCCGGCTCCTCCCCTCCGGGTTCGTCGCCGGCTTCCCGGCGCGACTTTTTCGACGCCTCACGCGCTCCCTCCACCACCAGCACGATCTCGCCTTTAGGCTCCTTATCGGCATAGCGCGCCGCCAGCTCGCCGAGCGTCCCGCGCACAGTCTCTTCAAATTTTTTGGAGATTTCGCGGCACAACGCGCCCCTCCGTTCCGCGCCGAACATTTCGGCGAACTGGGCCAGTGTCTTTCCCGCGCGGTGCGGCGACTCGTAGAAAATCATCGTCCGCGGCTCGGTCACGAGCTGCTGCAAACGGGTCTGCCGCCCTTTTTTCTGTGGAAGGAAACCTTCGAAAACAAAGCGGTCGCACGGCAGTCCGCTGTCCACCAGCGCGGGCACGAAAGCGGTCGGCCCCGGCAGCGTCTCCACCTCGACCCCGGCAGCGACGGCATGGCTGACCAACAGATATCCGGGATCGGAAATGGCCGGCGTTCCGGCATCTGAAATCAAGGCCACGGTCTGGCCGCCGAGTATCCGCTGCACGATCTGTTCGACGACGCCGTGCTCGTTGAATTTATGATAGGAGCTCATCGGCTTGCTGATGTTCAGGTGCCGGAGCAGGTTCCCGCTGGTGCGGGTGTCCTCGGCCACGATGTAGTCGCACTCGCCGAGTATCCGCACGGCCCGCAGGGTGATGTCTTCGAGGTTGCCCACGGGGGTGGGCACCACATACAGTTTAGCCACTTTCGTTTCGGGTTGATGGTTCGGTTACTCCTCGAACCGGGATTCGAGCAGGTCTATGAATTTGATCGTCGCCGCATTTTCCGGGATCCACCGGTACGTCTCCCCGATATAGACCAACGCCTCTTCCAGCGACCCCATGCCGTTCAGCTTGGCCGTCTCCGCCTCGAAAAGCTCCGCGTTGCCGCGGAACAGCGTGTCGATAATCTCATGCCGGGCATACGGGCTCACCTCGATCCCGAATATCCGCGGCGGCTCAGGCTTCTCCCCGGCGGCAGGTTTCCCGACAACATTCCCCTCCTGCACCGATTTATCGGGTTCGGGACATGTGTCATGCGAACCGGACTCCTGCATCATATGCGTCTCCTCCGAATGTCCTGCTTTATCCGTCACGGCATCCCCCTTCTGCGGAGCCGCCGCATCGTCTTTCGCCTCCGGAAACTCCGACGGCGGCGAACACAGGTCGTGCGCCCCGTATTCCTGTTTCAGGTGCGTTTCGTCCGAAGTCCGGCCAACTTCCTCCACCGACCGATCGGCGAAATTCCCGTCGTCGTCCGCTTCCGTATCCTGCGCCGGAACATCCGGATCGCAGCACGACTCGAACAACTCGTCGTCCGGCGCAACGCCGTCATAGACATCCCCTTCCTCTGCCACTCGGGAAATTTCTTCAGGAGCCGAACCGGAATCGGACATTTCCGGCCCTTCGGGCTGCGCCTCGGGCTCGCTGCACGGCAGGTCGAGCAGCCCGGCATATATTTTCTGCAACCGCCCCAGGGCTATCCCCTGTTCGACAGTCGGCATGTACCCCATCTCCCGCCAGCGGTCGATCAGGGCCAGCGTTTTCCGCAACTCGATCTCCAATTCGTTGTATCCCATGTCTGCTCCCATTTATTGTGATTCCAAAAATAGTTTTTCTTCCCGTAATTTTCATAAACCATGCCAACATTTTTCCCTCCGCCGCGGGAGCCTGCCGACCGGACAAGGCATTCGTCGAGACATAAATAATCCGAAAAATTTTATTCATAATTCGTTACGATACCTTCCCGAAGGTCGGAAAATCGCAACAAGTAATTTATGCTCATTTTAACAAAATTATGCTAACTTTGAAGCCACAATCGCTTTGACGAATAGTAACTTTCATAATTACAGTCGTTTTCTATCAATCCATGCATCCGAACAACAACACTCCCCGGATAGGCGTATTCTATGATGGCAACTTCCTGTTGCACGCCTCGAACTATTATAACTACATCCATCCGCAAAGAAGACGCCTCAGCCTGAACGGCCTGCACGACTTCATCTGCCAGAGGGTCGCCGAAGAGGAAAGGATCGACCCTAAACGGTGCCGGGTTTGCGAAGCGCACTACTTCCGGGGTCGGCTCAATGCGGCGGATGCAGCGCAACGGGGCAGCCAGCTCTACCACGACCGCGTGTTCGACGACATCCTGATGTCGGAAGGCGTACACACCCATTACCTGCCGCTGCGGAATATCTACGGACGGAAAGAAGAGCGGGGAACGGACGTATGGCTGTCGCTCGAAGTGTTCGAAATGGCCTTGCAGGGAAAGATCGACGTGGCGGTGCTGGTGGTGGCGGACACCGACTACGTGCCGCTGGTGCGCAAGCTGATCGCCATGGGAGTGCGCGTCATGCTGATCAGCTGGGAGTTCGAATACATCAACGACGAAGGCACGCGGATCGTAACCAAAACCTCGCACGAACTGCTCAACCTGGCCCACTACCCGGTACCGATGCAGAAAGTGATCGATTGCGGGCTCAAGCAGAACAACCAGCTTATTATGAACCTCTTCGTACAGACTGCCGAATCGCGGCCGGGGCCGGAAGAGGAGAACGCGGACGAAAGCGACGACTACTCGCCGCGGAACCGGGATGTGGACGGAACGGACACGGAACGCAACCCGGAGGCGCGCTATACCAGCCAGGTGCTGAGCATCAAAAACGGATACGGTTTTATCAAATACCCAAATAACAACCTCTTTTTCCACAGCCTCGACGTGATCGACGGCGACTTCGCCGAATTCGCCCCGGGCGACGAGGTGGAATTCTCGATCAACAAGAACGACCAGGGACAAGACGTCGCCAAACAGGTCAGGCGCCTGAGCCCGGGCGGCACTTCGTCGAAAAGCGGAGATTTCTGGGGAGGGCTTCAATAATCAAGGGCTATTCCCACGATTGCATACATCGAACCGGCGGATTTGTCCATGATCATGGACAAATCCGCCGGTTTTGCCATCTCGACAGATAATAAACATCGGGAAATGCCGGAAAATTTGTTACAAATTTAACAAAACCTTGTCTATATTTCCGAAACTGTTAATTTTGCATTTTCTTCGTTCGCCTGCAAAGAATTGACGCACAGGACGGAATACCGGTAAGGAATTATTAACCAAAACGAGAATAAACAAAATGTTAAAAGGACAACCCAAAGGCCTGTTCGTACTGGCGTTGGCCAACATGGGAGAGCGTTTCGGCTACTACACCATGCTGGCCATCTTCGTACTCTACATGCAGGCGAAATTCGGTTACACGTCGGACGCCACGAGCACCACGTTCGGCATTTTCCTGAGCATGGTCTACTTCCTGCCGCTGTTCGGCGGCCTGTTGGCCGACAAAGTGCTCGGCTACGGCAAGACCATCATGCTGGGGATCATAGTCATGTTCGCCGGCTACTTCTGCCTCGCCATTCCGAGCGGCGTGGGCACAGGCGCACAAATCGCCATGTTCGGCGCACTCGCCCTGATCGCCATCGGTACCGGCTGCTTCAAGGGCAACCTGCAGGCGCTCGTCGGAAACCTCTACGACGACCCGAAATACAGCGCCAAGCGGGATATTGCCTTCAGTATTTTTTATATGTGCATCAACATCGGCGCTTTCTTCGCACCCTCTGCGGCCGAAGGAGTGTCGAACTACTTCCTCGATAAGGACGGATTTACCTACAATGCCGACATCCCGGCCCTGGCACATCAACTCCAGAACGGGAATATTTCGAGCGAAGCGATGGCCAAATTCACTGAAATGGCCGCACAACAAGGCTATACCGGCACCGATTTAGCAGCTTTCGGGAACGACTACATCGCCAGCCTGAGCCAGTCCTACAACTACGGCTTCGGCGTAGCCTGCCTCTCGCTGATCATCTCGATGATCATCTTCATCGGCTTCCGCAAATACTACAAAGCGGCCGACAAAACCGAAAAACAAAAACAGGCCGAACACAACCCGAATGTCGTGGAACTCACCCCGCAACAGATCAAAGACCGGTTGATGGCACTGGGCCTCGTATTCGCCGTGGTGATCTTCTTCTGGATGTCGTTCCACCAGAACGGCCTGACCATGACCTGGTTCGCCCGCGACTACACACAGACCGTCGTCTCCGGAGGCGAACGCTTCGGCTTCTCGCTGCTGACACTGGTACCGTTCATCGCAGCCTTCTACGGTTTGCTGAGCCTGTTCCAGTCCAAGAACGGTAAAGAACGCCTCGGCGGCCTGGTCGTGATGGCAGTCGGTGCCGTGTGCGCCTGGTGGGCCTACTCCACCCTGCCCCAGCCGATGAGCATCACCCCGCAGATCTTCCAGCAGTTCAACCCCTTCTTTATCATCATCCTCACCCCGGTGACCGTGGGCCTCTTCTCTTGGCTTCAAAAACGGAACAGCGAACCGAGCGCACCGCGCAAGATCGGTATCGGGATGATTATCGCAGCCTTGGGCTTCATACTGCTGGCCTGCGCATCGACCAACCTGCCGACCCCGAACGCCGTAGCCGATATGGGCGGATTGGCGGAAACGGGACGTGTATCGGCCAACTGGCTGATCTCGACCTACTTCGTGCTGACCATCGCCGAACTGTTCCTCAGCCCGATGGGCATCTCCTTCGTATCGAAAGTGGCACCCCCGAAATACAAAGGACTGGCCCAGGGCGGATGGCTGGCGGCCACGGCCGTGGGTAACTACCTCGTGGCCATTATCGGCTATATGTGGGGCGGCATGCCGCTTTGGATGCTGTGGGGAGTGCTGGTGGTATGCTGCGCCATATCGGCCATCTTCCTGTTCAGCGTGATGAAAAAGCTGGAACGAACCACCAAAGACGCATAACCCACGAAAATCGTGTCCCGTTTTTCCGGAAAAGTATTCCCGACGGAACGATTTTCGACGAACTGCCGGAGATGGATTTCCATCTCCGGCTTTTTATTTATATTTGTCGAATACACAACACTTAACCTCAGAGCCCTTAGCTTATGAAGAAAATTATTCTCACCCTCTTATATTCATTGGCAGTCGCCACGGCGACGGCACAGGTCAAGGGCCTCGGCTTCGGCCCCCGCGCCGGAGTCAATTTCGCCGACTACATGAACAGTCCGGGAAGTTCGCGCACGGGAGTTTACGCCGGCGCTTTCGTGGATTATAACTTCACCCACCGCTGGGGGGTCGAGACCGGCGCCTACTACTCGCAGCTCGGCTCGACCAACAATGTGGAGCTGGGCTACGCCTCGCAGACCATACACCGCATGGAGTACCTCTCCGTGCCGCTGGTCGGGAAATTCAACTTCCTCGGCGGCTTCCGGGTCATCGCAGGGTTCGAAGGGCTCTTCAAACTGTCGGCCGAGCGCAAAGAGAAGAACGGGGGGCCGGCCGCCAAAATGGAGAACGTGCGCCCGTCCAACCTGGCCTTCACCATCGGCGCAGGCTACCTGCTCCGCTGCGGGCTGGACATCACGGCCTCCTACTCCAAAGGTTTCCACAGCGCGATCATGCACGCCCCGGAGACGACCTGCCCCACCTACTTCCGCGTGGCAGTCGGCTGGCGTTTTATCGGCACCGACAAATAAGCGCCGGCAGCGGAATTCCGGCATCCGATTTGCACCACAATCGAACACCCGGCGGGTTCTTTCCCGACCGGGTGTTCTTACATTCCGGACAAATTATGAAATACATCGTTATCGGACTGGGCAACTTCGGATCCGTCCTGGCCGTCCGGCTGACCCAGATGGGGCACGAAGTGATCGGCGTGGACGACCACCGCAACCGCGTGAACGAACTGCGCGACAGCCTCTCGAGCACCATCGCCATGGACGCCTGCGACCCCGACGCCCTGAAAGCCCTTCCCCTGAACCAGGTCGATATGGTGATCGTGGCCATCGGCGAGAATTTCGCCGCCTCGATCCAGATCGTCGCCCAACTCCTGCAGATGAAAGTCCAGAATATCGTGGCCCGCGCCCTGAACGAGCTGCACCGCACCGTACTTCAGGCCCTGGGCGTCGAACGGATCATCTTCCCGGAGCAGGAAGCCGCCGAGGTGATGGCCCAGTCTTTCGAGCTGAACGGATTCCTCAGCTCCTACCAGATCGACCGTGACCACTACGTCATGCGTTTTGCCCTGCCGCCCGAGCTGGTGGGTAAAACCATCGCCGAAAGCGAGATCGAACGCAAAGGCCTGCAACTGCTGGCCGTGATCCGCAGCAGCGAGGAGCGCAACTCCATCGGAATCAAGCACAACCGGGAACTGGCGCTCGATCCGGCTCCCCCGGAAACGACCCTGAGCGCGGGCGACGTGATCGTCGTCTACGGCACATTGACCGCCTATAACCGCTTAACTCGCAGCCTGCGCTGAGACCCCAGGCTCTTTATAACACTTTCTGCTGGTAAATCCTGTTTAAAGTATATATATCCAGTTTTTATAATGTAAGTATGCGAAAGACAGCGTAACCGTCTCGTCCGTACTCGATACCCGGCGGGCCAAAAAGAGCGGACTTTACTCGCAGGAGCATGTAACGGCGCACTGGCTCAGCGGTACGAAAGGTTCCTGAGAGCCGAAAACAAAAGCCCGGTCACAATCAGCAGGCACCTGCGGGCCATCCTGAACGAAGCCCTCAAAAAC
>CAZAPI010000028.1:0-3981 GCA_964486945.1 uncultured Rikenella sp.
TGTAACTACCCCAACCGTACGGGACTGCCCTACGCGGGCGGCGTCCGTTTAATAGAGCGGCGCAAACCCCGACAAAACAGCCAACGGCTGCCCCGGCGGGACTTGCGATACTGCGTATCGATGACTTTTTAAAAGTACCGTTTTATTGTCTATATTTGCAAAACAACCCGAACAATCACAAAACAACAACCTATGAACTTACATAACGACCAGCGCACCGTGATGACACTGGATGCCGGCGGAACCAACTTCGTCTTCGGAGCCATCCGCGGCTGTGAAGAGATCGTCGAACCGATCCACCTGCCTTCGGCTGCCAACAACCTGGAGCTGAGTTTAGCAAACCTTATCAACGGCTTCCACGCCGTGCGGTCGCGCCTCAAAGAAGCGCCGGTGGCTATCAGCTTCGCTTTCCCGGGGCCGGCAG
Source organism: uncultured Rikenella sp. (assembly GCA_964486945.1). GTDB lineage: Bacteria > Bacteroidota > Bacteroidia > Bacteroidales > Rikenellaceae > Rikenella. The sequence goes on from CAZAPI010000028.1 coordinate 425, forward strand.
ACTACCCCAACGGCATTATCTGGAACATCGGCAACCTTCCGGCCTATAAAGGCGGAGTCGCCGTAGGGCCGATGTTGGCAGCGGAATTCGGCATCCCGGTATTCATCAACAACGACGGCGACCTGTACGCCTACGGCGAAGCGATCAGCGGCTACCTGCCGTGGGTCAACGCCCAACTCGAAAAGGCAGGCAGCCCGAAACGGTACCACAACCTCGTGGGGCTGACGCTCGGGACAGGCTTCGGCGGCGGGATCGTCCGCAACGGCGACCTGTTCCTCGGCGACAACTCGGCAGCGGCCGAAGTGTGGCTGTTGAGCCAGCGCTACCACCAGGAACAGAACATCGAAGAGTCGATCAGCATCCGCGCCGTGCGCCGCGTATACGGCGAACTGACAGGCACCCCGGCGGACAAGCTGCCGCACCCGAAAGACATTTACGAAATCGGGATCGGCGAGAAAGAGGGCGACCGTTCCGCCGCTCAGGAGGCTTTCCGCCGCATGGGACAGGCATTGGGGGATGCGCTGTGCAACGTACTGACGATCGTGGACGGAATCGCCGTGATCGGCGGCGGCGTGGCGGGAGCCCGCTCGCTGTTCGTCCCGGCGATGATGGACGAAATCCGCAGCCAGTTTACAGGAGCCACAGGTGCGCAGTTCCCGCGCCTGGCCCAAAAGGCTTTCTACCTGGAAGACGAAGCGCAGATGGGAGCATTCCTGCAAGGCGAGGTGAAACAGCTCCAGATCCCGCACACGAACGAACGGGTGACGTACGACTCGATGCCGCGCGTGGGGATCGGATTCTCGCGCATCGGGACAAGCAAGGCGATCAGCATCGGGGCGTATGCCTATGCGCTGCATGCCTTGGACCGTGCGGCGGCAGAAAGATAATATTTTCAACCGCATTAATTATCCCGCTGTCAGCCCGTTCCGCAGTCCGGCGAGGGCGGGCGGGATATTTTTTCAGCAGTATTTTTTGTATTTTACGAAAAAGGCATTACCTTTGTACTCGCAATGATCGCGGGGTGGAGCAGTTGGCAGCTCGTTGGGCTCATAACCCAAAGGTCGGAGGTTCGAGTCCTCCCCCCGCTACTAAAGGGAAGCCTTTCATCCGATGGATGAAAGGCTTCCCCTTATTTTATCCCGCCCCAATGCCCTGGGAACAGATACCTCAGGGGGGCGGCATCTCCCCCGCAAACACTCAGTAGCTCCGGGACTTCCGGCCTTTGGAACGCCGCATCAGGTCCAGCGGGCGGCGGCTGCTCAGGTGACGGTAAAACGTCCGCTCGTTGAGCCCCACCGAACTACAAATATCGGCCACCGAAAGCCCCTCCTCCCGGTCGTACAGTTCGAAAGCAGCCTCCACTTTCAACAACAGCTCGCGCTTGCTCCCCTTGGGCCGCCCCACAGGCCTCTTCAGCGTCTGCTCGTGCGCCCGGGCGCATTCCATCTCGCAGGCCAGCGCATAAAGCCGCTCGATCAGCTGGCACAGCATACGCGTGCGCATCGTCGCCGGCGATATGTCGAACCACGGTTCCCCAAGCGACAACATCCGTACCTGCCTCTCCCGCAACATACGCAGCAGGTCGAACATCTCGCCGATGTCCCGACACACATCCACGACCCGCAGCACCAGCAGGGTATCGCCCGCCTGAAGCATGGCGAACAGCCGGCGCAGCTCGCGGGTGCCCGACTCGTCGAAAAAAATATTGCCGCTGCTCGCGCCGGCCTCGATCAGCGCCGAGAGCCGCTCCTGCATCCCGGCTCCTCCGGGATTCAATCTGAAATAGCCTCGTATCATAACTCTTCAAATGGGTACATCCGGCCCTTCGCGGAGCCGGATGCACAGACCGGTAATCCGTTACTAATAATTCATAATCATTATCCGGCGCACCTCGCCGGTGCCGTCGGACAGGTAAAACCACTTTCCCGTACAATCATAAACAGCACTGGTCGGAACATGCAGATAGGCCTTGCCCGCCGCGCGGCTATCCAACGTCTCATGTCCTCTCTGCAAAGGAATCTCGCCGGCAGCAGGAGAGTAGTCCGCCGCCGAGGAAGACTCTAAGAGCTTCAGCCCGTTCACCTCCCCGGTCTCAAGACGAGGAAACCACACCTTCCACGGCCTCGGCGTCGTCTCGTCGGCCAACAGGAACACGTACGAATCTCCGTCCTTGTCGACGTAGCCGTTCTGAAACTTGGACTCGACGAACCGGACCGCCACCGGCAGCGCGAGGGTACCGCACCGGACAGTCACGCTCCCCGAACGGTCGGCCGCCGACGCATTGGTATTCGTAAACATGAGACCAAGCCCCCCCTGTCTGTACTCGAACCGGGGATCCGACAACAGGTCGGCCGGCGTAATTTCGCAAGAGAGCATGCTAAACGCGTCGACATATGTGGACGTCACGCCGACCAGCTCCCACCGGCCGTTATACGAACTGCCCCAACCTTCGAACGAGGTGTTGTTCAGACCCAAAACGAATATACCGGACACAACGTACTGACAAATATCATAATTTTCCATCGAGTTTAGCGTGACGTCATGATCCAGGTCCGTGCCGCCACCATTGCCCGCCCGATAATTCACCGCCTCCTCCAGCGTGCGATATCCCGGCCCATTGACCCCCGTGATCGTGACGATATAACGGTGGTTGCGGAGAAAATCGAGAGCGTGGCCCTCGCCATCGTGCAACCAGATCCTGTAATAGTACTCCCGCCCTTTCCACGAAGCCTGCACAATTATGCTCCCGTAGGCTTTGGTTTCCCCGTAGGCGACCACATCGTTTCTGCGTTCGTAGGTGTACAACAGCGGTTGCGCGCCGACGCTCCAACCGGCATCATCCTCCTCCGCCGAAGAACAGTAATTTACTTGCAAAAGGGAATCCGCCACATTCGGAACCGTCTCGTCGGATGCGCTTACGACAAACGCCTTTGCGGAGACATCCGCTAAAGAAGCCCTCAGCAGCGAGAAATCCTCCAGCCCGTTGTCGTCATCAGGCTGTCCGACCCTGACCTGAATGCAGGCTGCGGCCCGCCGCAGTTTCACGCTGAGCGACCCGTTGGCATCGTCCACCCGGGGCAGCGTTCCCGTCCCGGACATTATCAGCGGCAGGATCTCGTCCGCCCGGCCACCGGCCAGGGGCAGCGTTGTCAACATCGCCGCCACGCTGGTCTCGGACATGCCGGGCGTGAGGCCCGTCATGTCCACGCGGTCGTCGCCCTCCGCAGTGCGGGCATTGGCGATGACTATGAACGAACGCCCGGCGGGACTGGGGTCGATCCTTATGGTAAACGATTTGACGCTCCCGTCGCCCGACACCCGGTCGGTTTCGATCCTCTCAAGGAACTTACCGTCCTGGTCGAAGACCAGCACATCCATATTGATCACGTCGCAGTCCCCGTAGGACGCTCGGGTGAGAACGGGCGTCGCCGCAGGAATCTCCACCGCGAAGGTGACGGGCATTTTGCCGTCGCCGGAGCCGAACTCTCCGCCGGGCATGTAATCATGTGTACACGATGTACCTATTAACATCGCATATAGAATCAGACAGATCCTGA
>CAZAPI010000028.1:4081-15016 GCA_964486945.1 uncultured Rikenella sp.
CACCGAAAAACGCTGGCTGTAAACCTGAGTGCCCCCCACATTCACGAAGTTCGGCTTGTCTTCCTCCATCGTGCCGCCCTTGTAGGCATACAGCGTGAGTCCCATGGTGTCCGGGGCGCGGGAGACGGAGAACCAGGTGGCGTACACGTCCATGTCGATCTTGCGTGGCAGGGATTCGTCCGAGTCGAGCACCGGGGCGTTGAAAAAGATCGTTTCACCCTGCCCGCCCGTGGCGTCGCCACCCCACTTCAGCAACTCTCGATCGCCGTACATCGTCGTTTTCCCCAGGCGGAACCCGACGGGCTTTTTGTCGAACTCCGCGCCGTTGTCGACGAACTCGGAAGCGATGTCCACGTCGCCCCCGTTCCACGTGAATTTCAGGGTGAAGTAGTCGAACTCGGGGATGCGGACGATCATGTTTTGGACCACCTTAATCTGGGCGGTATATTTCGGGAAGTCGGCGAGGGCGATGGTTAGCGTCCCCTCGCGATTCTCCTCATCGGGATCGCGCTGCGCCACGATCTTCAGCCGCCCGTCGCTCTCGACGGTCGCTGTCATCCAGTCCGGTTTCCTGACCACCGTGAATTGGCCGCTGCCCCCCAGCACCTTGATTTCGTCGTTCCAGACCGTCGTGTCGGAGCTCATCACCGGATTCCCGACGTAAATCTCTTCCGGAGCGCTAAAATAGAGATTGACAATGTCCATACTAGCGGTTTCGAGCGTCTCCTGGTTACGAAAGATTAAGCGCTCGTTTCCGTAGACCGAGAGGTCGGTCTCGGAGGTTTTGCGCCAAATTGTTATAAACTCAGAACCGATGCCCGAATATTGACTCAACGTAACTTTGCTTCCGCCGGACACCAATTTCCAGGGGTGATCGTCACTTCGGTAACACACGATATACACCATATCATCAAACTCGTTGCTCGACGAAAAGATCAACTCATGGGGAGCGACTGCGATTGATGTCCTCCTCTCGTCGGGCTGTTGGCACACCTCCATCTCCCTGACCAAATTTCCGGCCTTGATATACACATGCGTGCTGCGGGGATCTTCATAATCCTCTACATCCGCCGTGAGTTCGAGCCGCTCGGCGTCGATCATCCGCATCGTGAGCCACGCACTATCGCAAGTGAACGACACGGCTCTGTTGGATTTCACATAGACGGTGTCTCTATGGGCCAGCGTCACATCGGTTTTACTGACTTGCAGGTAGGTCTGGTTGAGATTGACGTTCACCTCCGTGTCCTTCCACTCTTCGATGGTCGTGTTGAAAGTCAAATCGGCATCCACGAACAGCTGCGCCACAATGATCTTGTTGGCTTTGGGCACCAGCGGCAGCTCGGCCTCTTTCTCCACCTCTCCGGCGGCGGTGTGCAGCCGGATCCACACTCTCAGTTTATGGGTCGAGGTGTCGGCGGGATTGGTCACCATATAATCCTCTCCCACGTGCGCAGGTACGACAAAGGTCAGGGTGTCGCTGTGCTGACGGCCCGTCGCCGGGTCGGTGGAGATCGCCAGCGGGGTGCGCATCGGCTCGGCGCTCACCTGGGGGTTCTCTTTGTCGGGCCACAGGCTGCCCGACCAGCTCAGGGCGTTGGGCACCTCGCGCAGTTCGAGCATATGGGAGGAGTAGCCCTCTTCCACCCCCTGGACATCGGCCACGACGATCTTGATCATGGCGGCGTTCCGGGCCAGCGTGGCCGAAGCGGTCTGCTGCCGGTTTGCGTTGACGACCTGCCCGTCGACAAGGGCGGTGCGGATTTCCGGAGCCCGCACTACGGAGGGCTCGGAGTTGTCCCACGCCGCAAATTCCACCATCTTCTGGGTCGCCCGGTCGTTGCCGCGCACGGGGGGCTGTATCTCGGCCCGCACGGCAGGGTCGGCGCTGACCAGGAGCAGGTCCCACGTCCCTGCCGGAACATTCATTGAAAGGCGGTCGGCGGAACGGTCGACATTCAGCACTTTATGGTTGAACTGCCCCTGTGCGGCTCCTTCGCCGTCGAAGACGTACACATCGGTGTTCGCCACGGTGGTGCGGGCGATGCCGCTCATATCGAGCTGCAGGGAGTTGTGCGGCATTTCCGGCGCGGGTCCCCGCCGGCAGGCAGCGAAAACCAACAGCGGAAGCACCGCCAACACTATTTTTGATTGATAGATATTCATGGTCTTTCCTCAAGGTTTCACAGACTAATTCCGGATCGAGAACCCGGCTTCGCGCCGATCCGCAGCGATCCCGATGACGGGTGCCCCGGCAGGGGAGCCGACGCTGTCGATCTTCACGCCGAGCTGTTTGGTCTCCGCATCGGGGCTGTACAGCACGATTCCGCTGAGGTTGACGGCACTTTGGCGGCCGTCGCCACCGATACGCAGGTTGTGCAGGTTGGTGAAGACGTAATCCTTTCCGTCCACGGCTGTGTTGTCCGCCGCGGGGCTGCACGTCAGGACGATGTCGTTCCCGGTGCAGTTGGTCAGCAGCGCCCCGTCCGAGGCCCGCCGCAGGGCGATGCTGAAGAAGCCCGAAACGACGTTATTGTTGCGCCGCCCGTGGTCGCCCAGCGAGCTGACGGTCATCACGGCGGGCTGGTCGGCGATATGGCCGGTGCAGCTGAGCAGCGACCCGTCGAACGATACGTTCGTTGTGCTCAGGGCGTGGATCTTGTCGAAGTCGATCACCACCGATTTGAGCAACTCGTAGCGCGTGTCGCTCAAGGTACGGACATTGAATTCCGCCGAGGACTGGCCGTTCGGAATCAGCACGCGCGGGGTACGGCCCATGTCGAAATCGAGGGCGTCGGCCGTCCCCTGGCCGTACTTGCCGTCCACGACGATCACCGAGCCGGTGGCGTTGGTCAGCGGCACGCCGTTGGTTTTGAACAGGCCCAGCCGGTAGACCACGTCTTTCTCGTTCTCGACACCGTCCTGCACGCCGACAGTCCGGACCACGGCCAGCTGGTCTTCGATCACCCCTTTGCCGACAGGTTTAATCAGGTAGCTCTGTTCCGCGTCCGAAAGCACCAGCGAAAACTCTTTGCTCCCCTCCACCAAATCGTTGGCCTTGACCGGCACTTCGACATACTGGTTGATCAGGTAACGGCTGGCATTGTCGTTGGCCGGGATGAACGACAGGGTTCCCGACACGGGACTGAAGTTCAGCTCCTCTTTGGCCGACGCGGCGCGCGTGCCGTATTTGACGCTCACCGGCACCGGCGATCCCTCCGGGGTCGTCGCATAGCCCGACAGAGTCACTGTGAACAAGGCCGTCACGTAGCCGTCCACAGGTTTGCCGATCTTCACGTCCGAGACATAGACTCCGTGCCCGGCTTTCACCAGCCGGTTGTCCATCCCCTGAAACAGCACCTCGCCGGTGGGTGTCAGGTGTGCCGAAACGAAGGCGGCGGGGGTGTTATCAGCCACGAAACGGTCGGATAGCCGCTCGCCAAAAGGGGAATAGATGCAGATGCGGCCTTCGCCGGAGGAGACGAGCAGCACTTCGCCGTTATTGTCGATCTTCGCGCGGTCGAAACAGCCGTCCAGCGGCTTTTCGAACTCCGGTTTACCCGCCGCGGCGATACGCACGAACGAGCCGAAGCCGCTTCCCTCGTCGAATGACGTCACCACCGCCTCGCCGCTCTCGCGGTTCATCCCCGCACCGCTCACGATGCCGACAAAAGTCCCTTGACAAAGCGTTGTCCCGTCATTGCGCAGCATGGCGTAGTACCCGCGCCCGCCGCCGCTGCCGCCCACCAGCACCTGGCCGGTGCGCGAGACGAACAACTGGTTCAATTCGGTCCCCTGCGCGGCGGGAACGATATTCTTGGCGAACACGATGTCCCCTTCGGGACGCAGTTTGTAGAGCGTTCCGCCGGCCGGAGAACCGGCGGCCACGAAGAGCGAACCGTCGGCGGCGGATGTCAGTCGGGTCACGCACGAACCTGCGGCCGGAAGCCGAACGGCATAATAGGGTTTGCCGTGGTCGTCGAGGCGCACCACGGCAGCGTCGCCCTCGCCGTCACCTGCCGAAAAGGCGGCGAAAACGTATTCCGTAGCACTGCCCAGCACATCGAACACCGAACATTCGGCTCCTACGGGCGGCGTATATTTATACTTGATACGTCCGTCGGGGGCGGTTTTGACGATCATCCCGACCCGGCCTCCGTCCGCTTTGGCCTCGTAGCCGCCCAGCAGCAGCCCGCCGCCGGTCAGCACACGCCCGTTCAGCAGGGCGCTACCCGCGCCACCCGCATAGACATCGCCCAAAGCCTTGCCCGTGCGGTCGATAATCGTGGCACAGCCGGCCACAGCGGCATCCCGACGCGATTTGTCCGCAACCTGCCGCGCCTGCCCGATCACCAGCACTCGCCCGACGCCGGCCGGCACCACGCTGTTGACTTGCGTGAAATTCTCCATCAGGAGCGAAAGCACGGCATTGCCCGTGCGGTCGAGCCAGACGATCACCGGGCGGCCGTTCTCCGTCCCGGCCATCACCACCTCATCCCCGTCCACCGGACACACCTGCCCGAAACGGCTCCCCTCCCCGTAACGCCTGTCGAATACCACCGGCATGTACTGCGCCGCGGCCCGTTCGACTGCCGCCCCGCCCGACAGCAGCAGGAACAGCAGGAGACCATATATTTTTATCCTTTTCATATCAGTTCTCGGTTTTATTGATTAGCAGTTCGGTTGTAGATTTCGACCCGGCGCGCGCGGCGGTTAAGGCGAATGCGCTCGTCACGGCCCAGGGTCGAAGCATCGTCGCGGTCGAGCCAGCGAAGGGCCTGCTCCATCTCCTGGCGCGTGAGGCGTACCTTGCCCCGCCCCTCGGCGGTGCAGGGAAGCCCCATGCGGACTCCGAGGTAAGTCGCCACCGCTTCGGCCCGACGGAACGAAAGGCGGTCGTTGTATGACTCGCCGCCGATTTCATCGGCGTAACCCACCAGATCGAACCCGTCGGGTAAATAAGACAGGTCGTTCATCAGGCTTTCGAGCATCCCGCAGGCCTCGGCGTTGAGCCGGTCGCTGTCGAAGTCGAAATAGACCACGGCCAGCAGCTCGCGCGAGGGGCGCACGTATTCGGGCAGCGGCACGAGCCACGGTTCGTTGTTGCGCTGCTCGACGAGTCCGTCGAGAGCCAGCGCGCCGCCCGTGACTGCCTTGGCTTCGGAGAGGCCGAAGAAAGGAGTTCCCTCGGTCAGGCGCGAGCGGTCGAGACGGTATGCATATATGTCGTCCCCTGTGCACCGGTCGCGGTCGGATGCGAAGAAACCGGACTGCGGATCGGTCGGCAGCAAGTAATAGTCGTTGTATCGGGAATTAATGGGCCACGGGAAGTGGGTCACGCTGCCCGGCAGGATGCCGGAGGCGTTGAACTCGGCGGCGAACAGGTCGTAGCCGCCGAAACCGGGCAACCCGTTGGAGGCGAAGATCAGGCGCCCTTCGGAAACCGTCGGATAGATCTCGTCGCCTTCGGTATTGACCGTCGAGCCGAGGTTCACCGGTTCGCTCCAGCGGTGTTCCTGCTCATTCCAGCGCGAGGCGTAGAGGTCGAAGCCGCCGTACCCGCCCGGCATGTCGGATGCGAAGAGCAGGGTCCGGTCGTCGTCGCACAGGAACGGATGAGCGTACGAAACGCTGTCGGCCTGCGGGAATGCGGGCCGGTAGGCGGTCCAGCCGTTACGCCGCGCATCGTATTCCGACACGAGCAAATGGGTGGCGAAGGGTTTCAGCCGCCCGTCCACCATGCGGATCTGCTCGCGGTCGGTGTAGACGACCGTGGTGGCGATCATCAGGCTGGCATCCCTGGCCACGGTCACCGGACCGTCCATCAGGGCCAGCGGAATCGACGGGAAAAACTGCCGACCGCGCTGCCGGCGGCCCTGCGCAGGCAGGGGCTCGGCGGTCTCCACGCGCGGATCGAACGTGTAATAGTGGGTGCGGTGGAAGAAGAGTTTGTGCGGGTCGTTGAACGCGCTGCGGCTCATGGCGTAGAAGAGCTGGTTGCGGAAACGGCCGACCCAGTACTCGGCGAAGGGCGAGTTGAAAAGCATCCGCCGCACTTCGTAGCCCGACTCGGTTTCGGCCTCGTGGCGCATGGCCAGCGCGTCGAGCTGATTCTCGTAGCGTTGGTTGCGACTGTAACGGTCGCGGTAGGCGTATCGGAGACAGACGGCTTCTGCATCCCCGGTGCGCCCGACGAAACGCAGGGCGTCGATGTAGTCGCAAACGTCGGCCACGGCCAGTACCGTTTCATCCAGCTCCATCGTGCGGGAAAAGTGGGCGACGGCTTGAGGGTAGTCGCGCAGCATAAAGTACAGCCGCGCGGCCTTGAGGTGCAGCCCCGCTTTCATCCCGGGCGTGGGAGCGTCCGCTATGGCCTCATCATACAAGGCCATCGCCCGCCCGAAGCGTTGGGCAATGAAGTGGCGGTCGGCCCTGCTCTCCTCTCGCTGGGCTTTGCGCAGGCCGGGAACGCGGGCCGCGGGGGCCAGTGTCCCGACGGTCACAACGGCGGCCAGCAGCAGGAGAGTGTTTCGTATTTTCTTTCGATCGGTCATAGCCTCCCCCTACTTGAAGATGTTGTAAACCAAATGAACCCCGAACTTGGTAGGACCGACCCACGCTTTGGTGATCTTGCGCTCCAGCGGGTAGTGCCGGTACTCGCCGCCGAGGTAGTACTTGTCGTACTGGAGGTGAGCGAAGCCCACGCCGAGGTTCACGTCCATGCGCAGCCTTTTGGACAGGAAAAACTTATAGCCGAGCGAAACGCCGCCCGAAACGCCCCATCCGTCGCGGCGGTAGCTCGGTTTCCGGTCGTTGCGGTAGAAGCCGACATTGAAATTGCCGTACATGGCGTACGGGCCGATGTAGAAACCGTCCCAGAGGTTGTTGGTATAATAGTATTTGGGGCGGATATAGTAGCGCAGGTCGACGCTGCCGACCCACACGCGGCATACCTCTTCGTGTTTTTTGAACATGTAGGGCATCCACGTCACGTCGCCGTTGAGGGTGAACTGCCGCCCAAGCGAGAATTCGGCGCCGATGTTGGGCGACCCGGTCAGCCACAGCGGCAGGTTGGTTTTGACAGCCTGCGCGCGGGCGCTGCCCGAACCTATCAGCAGCGCGGCGCAGCATCCGGTCAAACACCGTATAAAATGTTTCATATTCGTTGTCGTTACCTGTAAGTTTTATTGAATGTCGGTGTCGCCGCTTTCGATGTCCTCGCCCCAACCGACCAAGGCGGTACGGATAACGGTGTATCCGTCCACTTCGACGATCAGCCGCTGGCCCGGCCCCAACCGGAGTGCCTCCCCGGTGGCCTTGTCACGCACTTCGACGGGCATCTCGGCCCGGAAATCGCCGCCGCTGCCGAGGAAACGGAACCGGAGGTCCATCGGCACGCCATCCAGCGAGGGAAAATAGAGGTGCTCCACTTCGAAATCCTGCGACTTCGGCGCCAGAGGGTCTATGCTCACCATGCAGTCCATCTCGGTATCGCGCGCGGTCACCGTGTCGGCAGCAAGGGGCTGCCGGGTGGCGATCTGCGAAGCGCAGAGGCGGACTCGGGCAATCCCGGACACCGGATGCGGGAAGTTCCTGAACCGAACGGTCACGCGCCCCACATACCTCTCCAGCACGGCCGTGTCGGTGGTCAGCCCGAAGAACGTAACGTCCGGGGCGAGTTTTTCCCAGAACACGTCCGAGGGTTGCGAGTGGGCTTCGGGTTCTTCGGCCTCTTCGAGCCGTATCTGCCGGAAGCTGGCGGAGGCAAGGTGGCCCGGCGAGTCGAACTCCACGCCTGCGGTATTGACGTAGCAATAGACCGTGTAGCGTCCCGGAGGAAGCCGAAAGGCGAACAGCCCGGAGGCAATGCGCGTGTCGTCGTCGAACGGGGCTCCGGCATAACGATCCCCGGCCAGGGCACCCGACTGGTCGTAGACCAGCACGCGGCAGTCGCTCACGCTCTTGTCCAGCACTTCGGGCACGAAGAGCTGGTAGTTGGTCTGGTCTTCGAAGTAGTCGTGCGTGCACGACCATCCGCCCAATGCCAGCAACACGGCGCAACAGCCCATCAAGAAAGTTCTGTTTCTCATTTTCGGTATTCTTATGCCGACGGCCCCGCTGCGGCGTTGCGGCAGCAGGGCCCCGGCGATCCTGCAACAGGCAGCGATGAGGAAATATACCTCCACGCAAAAAACGCCTGTCAGAAGCATATCCCTCATCGCTCGGCCCGCACCGGGTCAGGCCCGGATTAAAGTTCGATGTCGGTTCGTTCGATATTGGAGTCCCAGGCTGCGGGAGCGCTCACCTCGATGGTCAGGCCACCCTCCTGGGTCGGTTCCGCGGGAGGAGTCACCGTACCGCCCGAACGAAGCGTGAGGTTCACTTCGCGGATGATGTTCGGCACGAATGCTTCGCGGATCAGACCCGACCAATAGACTACCTGGCCATTGGCATCCTCAACGGTCGTCCCGTCGGCCAGCACATGGCCCTGCGGGGCATGGGCGCTCACGACGATAAAGTACTGGCGGTTGGTAGCGGCCTGCACGTTGGACGAAGTATTGGTACGGCCCTCGTCGTTCGGGAAGACGATCACGTCGCGCCACAGGGTGTAGTTGGTGTCGATAATGGTGCCGGCGCCGTATCCCGTCGCGGGGTCCGTGGTGTTGAAAGTCGTCGCGCCCGAAGCGGCTACGAGAATATTGTCGTCGGTCGAGGCGGCATCCACACCGCCGGCGTTGCCCTCCCCGATCTTCATGCCGTCGGGGAGGCGATGGATCATGATAGATGCGTCGTTATGGGCGAACACCAGGTCGCTGTTGTCGGCATCGGTCCTGTCGTTGGTTTTCACGCGCACCCGCATCAGGGCCACTTCACGCTTGAGCGAAACGGGACTCGACGAGAGGTCGGTGGTGGTCCCGGTGGCGATGGTCACGCCCGAAATATAGCCGGTGAATATCTCGGCCGGTTCGGCGAAGGCTTTCTTTGACGCATAGTCGGTCGCCACGAAGTCCGGGAAAGCCGAAAGCTTGTGGGCTACGAGCAGCTGCGAATTGACCGATTTGCTGCGGACGTTGAATTTGGTCCAGTCCGTCGGGGTCGTGCCGCCGTCCAGATAAGTGGTGACGTTGTCGGTCGCGCTCTTCACGTTGGCCACCAGCGCCGCCGTGTAGGTGCCCGCCGGAACGTCGGTCCAGGTGAAGGTCGTGGCTCCGGCCGCAGGGGTAACGACATCGGAATATTTCACAATGCCCGAAGCGTCGTACAGGAACAGCTGCACCTGTTTGATGTTGTCCCACGAAGTGACGGGAATGGCGGTCGACAGGGACCCGCCTTTCGAAGCGGCGGCTTCCTTGAATACGATCTTGGTAGTCAGAGTACCGCTACCGGCAAGCTCTTGGTCGTCGGGACGGTTGTCCTTGCTGCAGGACACTACTGTGCCGGCTACAACGGCTGCCAACATACTGAATAAACTTTTCTTCATCTCTTTGTTTTTTTGGTTTATACTCGGGTTTATACTCGCACTGTTTTTCCGAATCTCTTTCCCAGAAAGAGATTCTACACAGGCAAGCGCTAACAATCAGCGAATTGCAAGGAATTATGTTTCAGTGGCCGCGTATCTGTTGTCGACCGACGGCGTTTGCTCCGGGATTTATGGCCGTAATGGGGCCTGACGGGCTGCCGGTACTGAAACATTTGCTGAAACAGGACAGTTAAACCGAATACCGAGATGAAGAAAATGCTGAACGACCTCCTCTACCTGGAGGAACACCTCTCCTGCAACCACTACGTGTCGGACTACCGCTGCCATTTCAGGTACCACGAAACCGACGGTGACGTTCGTATGGAGCAGAAACACCTGGAATACAACCAATTGTTATTTCTGAGCGAGGGACAGGCGCGGGTCGCATGCAGCGGATCCGGGGAGCGGATTTTCCACGGCGGCGAGATCGCATTCCTGCCCCGGCACGCCGATGTTTCGGTCCGCATACGGCACCTCAGCCGGCTGACGGTCTGCACGTTCGACCTCCTGAAAAGCCCTTGCGACAAGTTTCTGTTGGAATCCTGCGAGGCTCTCGGTCCCGCGGAGGAGCATCCGCCCGCGCCGGTGCCGATCCGCCCCCAGATGGCGCGGTTCCTCGATCTGCTCGATTACTACCTGCGCAACGGAATCAACTGCGAACACCTGCACGAGATCAAGCAAAAGGAGATGTTCTTGATATTCAGATGGTTCTATCCTAAAGAAGAGTTGACACGGCTGTTCAGGCCGATGGCCGGCATATCGACGGGCTTCAAAGCCCGCATCCTGGAGAATTACGAGAAAGCCGGTAATGTGGATGCCCTGGCGCGCTTGTCGGGAATGAGCCGCAGCAATTTCGACGCGCGGTTCAAAGAGGAGTTCGGCCTGCCGCCGGGACAATGGATGCTGAAACAAAAAGCGGCGCACCTCCTCCATGCGATGGCATTCCCGAACACGACCATAGGCGAGGTGATCGACCGCTTCGGCTTCAGCTCGCCGAGCCAGTTTACCCGCTTCTGCCGCCGGCAGTTCGGCCGCACGCCGACCGAAATATTAGCAGGAATGAGGGCTGAAAAACAGCCGTTCGTGAAAAATGAAAATAAATAAGAGAAAAAAGAGAATAGACAAAACAGGAAACACACCTATCTTTGCCCCCGTAAAACAACAGTTCCCCGAAATTAATCCGGAAGAAGCGAATCTCTTTCTGGGAAAGAGATATTGCAAGACAAATATATAGTTTTTCAACTAAAAAACTTCACGCCAACGTATTTCAGAGCCGGCTCACCTCTTCATTGACCCGGTCGATAACCGAGTGGTCGAAAGATTTGAGGTAGATCCGGGTCGTTTTCTCGGTCGTGTGTCCCAGCCCTTCGCTGATCACGGAGACGGGGGTTCCCAGCTCCTTAGCCGCCGTCGCCCAC
>CAZAPI010000029.1:0-14578 GCA_964486945.1 uncultured Rikenella sp.
CGAAAGATCGGCGGGATACTGATCGAACACACGCTGCACAGCGAGTGGCTGAGCTGTTCGGTGGTGGGGATCGGGATCAATGTCCGGCAGCGGGAGTTCGACACGGCGCTGCCCAATCCGACCTCGATCGCCAACCAATTACCGCCGGACAGCCCTGCACCTACGCCGGATCAGGTGTTAACGGCTTTTTGCACCGCATTCGCCACTCGTTATACGCAGGATGAAGTCTTTCTGCATGCTGATTTTATGACCCGGCTGTGGCGGGGGGACGGGAGGCTGTATCGGTATTGTGATGCAGCTTCCGGCGAGTTTTTCGAGGCATCTATTGCCGGGGTGGACAGGCATACCGGCGAGCTGGCTTTGCGTTTGGCCGGCGGCGGCCAGCGCCGTTACTGGTTCAAGGAGGTGGAGGCGATTTTTTGATCGCTTAAAGCGGGAGTCGGATATAGACCGGCAGGTGGTCGCTGATAGTCCGATCCGGATAACCCCGGAAACGTCCCGCCGATGTCAGCATCCAGTTCCGGACGAAAACCCGCGCATTGCCCGAAGGTTTCAGGTTCAGCATGAAAATGTTGTCGTACATCAGCCACGTGTCCCGCCACGCGTAGGAGCCGATGCCCCTGCGGTGCGGTTCCGCCGTCAGGCAGTACAGATCACCTAAGTTGCGGCGTACCAGCTTCGAAGCGGGATTGTCATTCAGGTCGCCCATCACCACCACGCCCGTTTCCGGAGCCTCGTGCGTCGCCATTTCGCCCAGCCGGGCCGCGATCATCTCCCGCTGCCGCGTCGCCCGGTTGTAACCGCCCCGCCGCGAAGGCAGATGGACGGCATAGACCGCCAGCTTCCTGTCAGTGCCCGTTACGGAAAATTCGGCACGCAGAATGTCGCGAGAGGGATACCCGCCCGCGAACCGGATCGGTTCGGAGTTGAGCGATTTTACCCGGTCATGGCGGTAAAGCAGGGCCACGTCGATACCGCGGCTGTCCGGCGAGTCGTAATGGATAAAGCGGTAGGGAACGGTGTCGAGCGGAGCGGCGGCCAACAGGTCGAGCAAGACGCCCGCATTTTCGACTTCGCACAGCGCAATGATGTCCGGGGCCAGCTCGCCGATCACGCGCGCAAGGTTAGCCGTTTTGAGCCGGTACGCTTCCGGCGTGGGTACCATGTCGTGGATGCCTGGGTCGTTGATCGTGTCGAACAGGTTGCAGACATTGTAAGTGGCTACGGTAAGTGCCTGTGCCGGCTGGCCGTATGCGGGCCGTGCGGCGGAAAGGACCAGGACGAGGATTGACGAAAAGAGGATCGGGCGCATTTTCGTGTGCTTTCAGCATGAAAGATACAAAAAAGCACACGATTCGGAAAACTTATCCCTAAGAGGCGTAGCGAGTGTCCACGCAGCAGAAGTTCCGAGCGTATGCTGATATGGAAAAGCACGCGCCAGAACCTGCCGGAATTGAGAGAAACGGATAATGAACCTGAACGCACGACAAGCCTTGGACGTGTGCCGTTGACAGGCAATATCCAGAGCTTTGTGTGTTCAATGCTTCGTTTGAGTTTATCCGTTTTCAATTCTAAAGCCCGTACGGTAGAACGTTTTGTTGCGGCCCGGGGCCAGTGGGGCAGGCACGGAGCCTCCGCCGGGGGTGGCTTCAATCTTCATCTCGCCTGCTGTGCAGGGTGTTTTCCGGTAGAAAAATACAACTATTTTTATTTGCCGGATGCGAATGGCTGGAATGCAGGGCAGACGCTGGGTAACTGCCCGAAATTGTTTTCCTAACAAATATCTGTGCCGAGAAAGGATTCCTCCGGGGTACCTTCCCCTGCGAACTTCCCGAAAAATCGTATATTTGTACTTACGGACCGGCTCCGGAAAGGAGCCGCCCGGCACCCTGAACGACCCTGTATGGATAACAATACGGTCGGCCGCGTCCAGTGGTGGAAGATCGTCCTGCCTGTCCTTCTCGGGCTCGGCTTCGTGACCTGGATGATCGCCCGCGACTTCGACCCTGCCATTTTCGAGCATATCCACCTATCGTGGCATGCCCTGCTTTTCATCCTCGTCGCCTTCCTCTTTATGGTCGGGCGCGACCTGGGATACATTATCCGCATTCGGCTTTTCAGCCGGGGCGAGCTGAGCTGGCGGCGGGCATTCCGCATCATCATGCTCTGGGAATTCACCTCTGCCGTCACTCCCTCGGCCATCGGGGGTACCAGCGTGGCCGTCCTCTTCGTCCATAAGGAGGGGATATCCGTAGGCAAAAGTGCCGCCATCGTGATGCTCACCTCGTTTTTCGACGAGCTTTACTTCGCCGTTATTTTCCCCGTCGTTTTCTTTATCGTGGGCGGCGACCGGCTGTTCGGGGGGGCGATGGGCCACCAGCTGATGCTCTTCGCCGCCATCGGCTACGGGCTGAAACTCGCCTACCTGCTGGCCCTGAGCTACGGCCTGTTCATCAATCCGCTGGGGTTGAAATGGCTGATCGTCAAACTCTTTTCGCTGCCCTTGCTGCGCCGCTGGCGTTCCGGGGCGGTCAAGGCGGGAACGGACATCGTGCGCAGCGCCATCGAGATACGGCGCTACCGGCCGATGTTCTGGGTCAAGTCGTTCGCGGCGACCTTCCTGTCGTGGAGTTCGCGCTACTTAGTGGCGAACGCGCTGTTTATGGCCTTTTTTACCCTGAGCGACCATTTTCTGGTCTTTGCCCGACAGCTGGCTATGTGGATCATGATGCTCGTGGCTCCGACTCCCGGCGGCAGCGGCTTCGCGGAGTACATCTTCTCCAATTTCCTGAGCGACGTGATCCCCGTGGGAGCCTCGATACAGGTCGGGACGGCGGCGGTGATCGCCCTGCTGTGGCGGCTGGTGACCTATTATCCCTACCTCATTATGGGGGTGGTGATCCTGCCGAAATGGCTGCGCCGCAGCTTCGGGAAAAAACAACCCGCGACGATACGGACGGGCGAGTAATCGTTATTTTTGCAGACAAAACAACCTCTCTTCCCGATGGATATACTGATACGCCTCCTCAATATCGTCGGCTCGCTGGGGCTTTTCCTGTACGGGATGAAACTCATGAGCGAGGCCCTGCAACGGATCGCCGGCGGACGCATGCGTCGTGTGATGGGCACCATGGCCGCCACGCCGCTGTCGCAGATAGCCACCACGGCGGCCGTCACGGCCGCCGTGCAGTCTTCCAGCGCCATTACGGTCATGATCGTCAGCTTTGTCAATGCCGGGATTGTGAACCTGCGGCAGGCCATCGGGATGATCATGGGGGCCAATATCGGGACGACCGTCACGGCCTGGATCATCGCCGTGTTCGGCTTCGAACTCAACTTCTCGATCATCTCGATCCCGCTGGTGGGTCTGGGTTTCGCCCTGATCCTGATCCACAAGGTGCGTTACCGGGCATTGGGCGAAATCATCATCGGCTTCGCGCTGCTGCTGCTGGGGCTGGCCGTGCTGCAATCCTCGATGAGCGGCGTAGCCCAGAACACGGCCCTGGCCCGGGAGCTGACCACCTATGCCGACCTGGGCTACCTCTCCGTGATCCTGTTCATCCTGATCGGGACGCTGTTGACCGCGGTTTTACAGTCGTCGAGCGCCACCATCACCCTGACCATCATCATGTGCCAAAGCGGCTGGATACCGTTCGAGGCGGGAGCGGCCATGATCCTCGGCGAGAATGTAGGGACTACCGTCACGGCCAACCTGGCGGCCATCGTGGCCAACACGTCGGCCAAGCGTGCGGCGGTGTCGCATACGGCAATCAATATGCTGGGGCTGGTGTGGGTCGTGCCGCTGTTGCCGTGGATCACGGAAGGCATTGTCGGATTGTTCGCCGGGATGGGCAGTACGGGGCCGGCGGTGACGCCGCTGATGCTGGCTTTTTTCCATACGGGATTCAATGTCCTGAACGTCTGCATTCTGGCCAACTTTATCCCGCAGATCATGCGGGCGGTGACACGGATGGTGCGCCAGTCGCCCAACGACAACCGCAAGCGGCTCTTCGCCCTCGATTCGGGCATGGTCTCAACGCCGGAGCTGTCGCTGATGCAGGCCCACAACGAGATCACCAACCACGCCAAGCGGGTGCTCAAGATGTTCGGCATGGTGCGCTCGCTGATGACCCTGACCAATGCGCAGGAGTTCCAGCGGGAGTACGAGCATGTGGAGAAGTATGAACGGATCACCGACCGTGTCGAGCGGGAGATCATCACCTACCTTTCGCGCATCACTTCGCAGGACAATGGCGAGGCGGCGACGCGCCGTTTGCAGACGATGTTCCGCACCATTTCGCATGTAGAGCTGATCGGGGACGGCAACCTGGAGCTGGCCAAGATCCTGCGGGCCAAGAAGGAGAAGAACCTCTGGTTCAACCAGGCGCTGCGCGACAAGCTGGGCAGCCTGTTCGACCTGGTGGAGCAGGCGTTGTACGTGATGATAACGAATCTGGAGAATCCCACGGCCGAAGGGGTGGAGCGGTCGCGGGGCATCGAAGAGCAGATCAACCTATTGAGCGCGCAGCTGCGCAGCGAGCAGTTCCAGGAGGCGCAGGGGCAGGAGTATAAGTATATGGCAGGCATCGTCTTTATCGAGCTGGTAGTGGAGTGCGAAAAACTGGGTGATGCCGCCGTGCATATCTCCGTCGAGCAGGCGGAGGGGTTATAAACTGGTTGTGGGGTCTGTCGCCGGTGGGGCGACCCGCTTTCGCTCGATACTGCCTCTGTCGCGAAGACTTAGCTATTCACATGAGCGCGCCCTGGGGGCAAAGCGGAAAAGCCGCTGGGGCGCGGAAAACCCGGATGGTTGCGTCCGCGACCTGAATGCGACTTGAAAGTTGCGCCTCTTGCATCCCATGCAAACTGCAAAGACAAGGGGCTGTAAAATGTCAATGGTCCTCTCCTACGACGCTCTACCTTTCCTGAAAACGCTATTCCAGCAGTCCGATTTCCGGCATCAGGTAGCCTTAATCTCGGGTCCGGAAGCGCCTTAATCGGTCGTCAGGTATTTCTTGTTATTGTCCGGAAAGACCGTCGCCGGACTCGTGTAACCGTATCTCTCCTGTAAACGAATAGAGGGTGTGCCGGAAATAGTGTTGACGATGCCTTTAAAAGCCTATGGGGTCGTCCTCCGGAGCATTTCCGGTACGGCGCAGGGCATGGGTATGACCCCTGCTGCTGGCGATGTCCCTTGCGGGACAACAGCAGCAGGCGTCCGGCCGGATGTGGCGGTAAGTTTTTTGCTTTACGATTGTTCTTTTTTGTTCCTGACCCGGCCCAGTTTGGGTGCCCGCTCGAAAGGCTTGCTGCGGTCGAACAGGTAGCGGTAGGTCACGTGCCGCTTGTGTTTCCGGGCCATCACGTAGCTTTCGGCCACGCGCATCATCAGGGGGTTGAAATCCCCGATCCAGGCGATCTCCAGCGAGTTGTAGCGCCCGGGGTGCTTTTCGACGTACAGCTCGAAACGGCGGATCATCCCGGCCTCGATACCCCGTCCCTGGAACTCGGCGGCCACGCCGAACACCAGCCCGAACAGCCGGTCGCTCTTTTTACGCACTTTGAGGCGCCACATCAGCTTGAGCTTCTGCCACAACCCGAATTTCCCTTTGAAATCGCGGATCAGCAGGTTCAGGTCTGGCACCATCACGAAAAATCCGATGGCTTGCTCTTTATAGAAAGCGAAGTAGAGCACTTCGGGGTCGACGATCGGGGCGAGGGTCTTGACCATCTGCAAGGCATGGTCGAACTCCATCGGCTTGACGCCGGAGAAGGTGGCCCAGCCGCTGTTATACACCTCCATCAGGTCCCGTGCCACTTTCTTTTTGTCGCTCATGTCCACGTGCTCGAAGCGGTAGTCGGGATTGGCGAAAAGCCGCTCGGCTTTCTGATACAGTGCGTCGGGCATCACGTGCAGCTCCATCCGCCGCAGGTAGGTGTGCTGGTCGAAGTAGTTCCGGAACCCGTAGGCTTCGAACAGTTTGCCATAGTACGGCGGGTTGTAGTTCATTCCGTAGAGGGGCAGGGTGAATCCTTCCACCAGGACGCCCCACCACTGCATGCGGTCGCCGAAATTGATGGAACCGTCCATGGCTTCCAGCCCCCGGGCGGCGAGCCAGTCCCGCGCGGCGTCGAACAGGGTGTCAGCGGCTTGTTGGTCGTCGATACATTCAAAGAAGCCGCACCCGCCAGTGGGCTGCGGCTCGCGGGCGCTGATTTCGCGGTTGTAGAATGTGGCGATCCGGCCCACGGTCTTCCCGGTGTCGTCGTGCAGGGTCCACCGTATCGCCTCGCCGTCGCGGAACAGCGGGTTTTTCGCCGGGTCGAAGACGGATTCGATGTCGTTGTCCATCGGCTGCACCCACATCGGGTCGCCGTCGTATATTTTTTCAGCCATGCGGATAAATTCCCGCGCGTCCTGTGCTGTTTTTATCTCCCGGAGTCGGTATTTTCCCATATTTGCGTACTTTTACGTAAACCGTTCGGGTATTTGAAAGACCAGCGATGCGCAGCATCGCCCGCTCGCCGCGAGCACGCGGCCCCGCGCGGGAGCGCAGTCGCCTCTTTTGAGTATATCACATCGCGTAGCCGACAGAGTGGCAACAAATGCAATCCATCCGCGCGCCACGCCTTAATAGGAAAATCGTTTCGACAAGCCAAGGCTTGTCGAAACAAGATTTTCCAAGGCGCGCGGCTAAGGACTTACGGTGCCTGCGGCAATTCTGCGAGTTTTGCATGAGCAAAACTCGCAGAATTGCTCTTTAGCGGGCGGTGCCGCTGGGTACTCCGAAAAGGCAGCCTCTGCCCTAATAGTGCGAACTGTCCTGCGCGGGCGGCGGTGCCCCGCTGGGTACGCCAACCGGACTGTAGTTGCCCTAAAAGAGCTTTGCCGGCTCCGCCTGCATTATACTAAACTTTCAAATAACCGAACACTTAAACAAAAGTAACGATAAAATGGCGAAGTACAGCGAGAAATTCTTCGTGGACATCGATTTCCATAACCTGATGCAGCAACGCGTCACCCGCATCCTGCTCGTGTGCAGCTCCTACGACCAGTTCACGCTGGAGGAGGACGGCCATATCGAAGCCCAGATCGTCCGCGAATACACCGACCTGAGCCTGACCAATCCCCCCACCTTCACCCGCGTCAGCTCCGGGTTCGAAGCCCTCGAACTGCTCGGCAAAGGGGAAACTTTCGACCTGATCATCACCATGTTCAATATCGGCGAGATGGACGTATTCACCTTCTCGCGGAAAGCGCGGCAGGCCTATCCCGGCATTCCGTTCGTGCTACTCAGCTCCTTCTCGCGCGAGGTGGCCCGGCGCGTGCAGGAGGCCGATACCGCCGCCATCGACTACATGTTCAGCTGGCAGGGCAACGCAGACCTGATCCTTGCCATCATCAAGATGCTCGAAGACAAGATGAACGCCCGCGAGGACATCCTCGGGATCGGCGTGCAGGCTATTTTGCTGGTCGAGGACAACGTGCGGTTCTACTCCGCCTACCTGCCCGACCTCTACCGCATCGTCATCCAGCAAAGCAACGAATTCGTCCGCGAGGCGCTCAACGAACAACAACGGATGCTGCGCAAACGGGCCAGGCCCAAGATCCTCTTCGCCCGATCCTACGACGAAGCGATCCGGAACTACGAACTCTATAAAGACAACTTGCTGGGGATTATCTCCGACGTGTCGTTCCGGCGCGGCGAAGAGTTGGGCGAGATAGACCCTTGCGCGGGGCTGGAGTTGTGCCGCCACGTACTTGCCGACCGACCCACCATGCCGATTGTGCTGCAATCCACCAGCATCGAACACCAGCGCGACGCGGCGGAGATGGGGGCCGATTTCATCCACAAGAAATCCAAGCATCTGCTGCGCGAGCTGGCCGACTTCATCAACCGGCGCATGGCTTTCGGCGATTTCGTCTTTTACGACCCGCTGACCGGCGACGAGGTGGCGCGGGTGCGCGACCTGGGGCAGATGCAGGAGGCCGTGGAGCGGATACCGACCGAGATCATGACTTACTATACGGCCCGGAACATGCTCTCGAAATGGCTCTACGCGCGGGGGATATTCTCGCTGGCCCATATGCTGAGGGCTGTGACCAACAGCACTTTCGACGATCCGGAAGAGATGCGGGAGTTCATCCTCGGCGCCATCAAGGGCTACCGGCGGCAGATGGGGCAGGGCGTGGTGGCCGAGTTCGTGCCGGAGACCTACAACCAGTTCATCAGCTTCGCCCGCAGCGGCAGCGGCTCGCTGGGCGGCAAAGCGCGCGGGCTGGCCTTTATCGGCAATATGCTGGAGGAGTACAAACTCTACGACAAGTGGGACGGGGTGCGGGTCACCATTCCCCGGACGCTGGTGCTGGCCACCGACCATTTCGACCGCTTTATCGCTGAAAACGGCCTGCAATATATCCAGAGCGAGGATATGGATGATTCGGACATCCTTTCGGAGTTCTCCGGTTCGCGGCTGCCTGACAAGGTGGTAGAGGATCTGCGGGTGTTTCTGCGCAATGTGAAGCGGCCGCTGGCGGTGCGTTCCAGCTCGAAGCTGGAGGATTCGCATTTCCAGCCCTTCGCGGGTATCTATTCCACCTACATGGTGCCGCGAGTGGACAATGAGGACCAGATGATCCGGATGCTGGGCAAAGCGATCAAGGGGGTCTACGCCTCGGTCTACTACCGGGCGAGCCGGGCCTATATCGAGGCGAGCTCGAACAGCCTGGCGGACGAGAAGATGGGGGTGGTGATCCAGGAGATTTGCGGGACGGAGGACGGCGGCTATTTCTTTCCGACCTTGTCGGGGGTGGCGCGGTCGCTCAATTTCTACCCGATCGGCGACGAGCGGCCTGAGGACGGGATCGCCAATATCGCTTTGGGGCTGGGCAAGCTGGTGGTCGAGGGGGGCATCACGCTGCGTTTCTCGCCGGCTTATCCGAAGCATGTGTTGCAGCTTTCGGCTCCGGAACTGATGCTGCGCGACACGCAGCGGGTGATGTACGCCTTGTCGCTCGACCCGTCGCGGTTCAGGACTTCGACGGATGATGCGATGAACCTCGAAACGTTCGAGATCCCGAAGGCGGCGGGTTTCCGGAACATGAAGTATGTGGCTTCGACGTGGGACGCGCAGAACCAGTCGGTGAGCGATTCGCCGAACGAAAAGGGGCGCAAGCTGATCACGTTCGCCCAGATCCTGAAGTACGACACGTTCCCGCTGGCGGAGATTTTACGGGATTTGCTGCGGATCGGGACGGAGGAGATGAAGTCGCCGGTGGAGATCGAGTTCGCGGTCAATATGGACGTGCCGTACGGGCACGAGAAGATTTTCAATTTCCTGCAAATTCGGCCGATCGCAGCGGCGGTGCAGCATGACCGGCTGGACTGGTCGTCGCCGGAGGCGAGCCCGGACGGGGCCATTCTGTATGCGGAATCGGCGCTGGGGTTGGGGCGGATCGAGGGGCTGCGGGATGTGATCTACGTGAAGACGGGGTCGTTCGAGCGTTCGGAAACGCCGCAGATGGCACGGGAGATCGACGCGCTGAATACGGAGATGAAACGGGCGGGCCTGAATTACGTGCTGGTGGGGCCGGGGCGTTGGGGGTCGAGCGATCCGTGGCTGGGGATTCCGGTCAGATGGCCGCAGATCTCGGAAGCGCGGGTGATTGCGGAGTGCGGCCTGGAGAATTTCCGGGTGGACCCGTCGCAGGGGACGCATTTTTTCCAGAACCTGACGTCGTTCGGGGTGGGCTACATGACGCTGAATCCGTTCCTGGGGGACGGTGTTTTCGACGCGGCGGCGCTGGATGCGTTGCCTGCGGCGGCGGAGACGGAGCATTTCAGGCGGGTGTCGTTCCCGGAGGAGCTGTTCGTCTTCGTCGACGGTAAAAATAGCAAAGGCATCGTCCGCCGGTGATTTCTTTCTTTTTTCTTTGGAGTTTGAGGGTGCTGTTCTTTTTGTGAACAACTGCCGCTGCCCGGTGCCGCAGGCACTCAGCAGGGTGTAATTCCCCTTATGTGCCCCCGCTGGCTTCGGCTTGCCCGCTGACTTTAAGGAAACATAGCCGGAATCCCGACAGGCCCGCTTTTTACAGCCGAGGCACAAGGAGGAAGCCCGCGACGGTCAATCCGCAGGCAAAACGGAGTTAAAAAGCGGATGTTTTCTCCAACCCAAAGAAAAGACAAAGGGAATTACTGCGGGGCGACCATGGTTTCGAGCGCCTTGCGGTTTCGGATAACGATCTCCGTTTCGCTCAGCTCCACATACCCCTTCCGCGCCAATTCCGAGAGCGTCTGTTCGAACGCATTGCGCGTGATATTCAGCTCGTCCGCCATCTTTTCGACATTCAGCGGCACCGTGTCGCCTGCCGGCGAAGCCGAGCAGAGCAGCAGCGCCGCCACTTTCTCCGTCAGCATCAGTACCGACAGCGCATAGATCTTGCGCGAAAAATAGTTCGCCCGGTTCGAGATGATGTCGATGAAATTCGACAGCACGATCGTGTTGTCCTGCATCATTTCGAACAGGCCGCCCCGGTGCAGCGTCATGATCTCCGTCCCGTCCTCGTTCGCCACCACGTCGATCGGCAGGCGATTGTAGCCTCCGAACAGGAATGCCGGAGCGATCAGCTGCGGCGCTGCAATGTTGTCGATAATGCTCCTTCTCCCTGCCGCGTCCGTCACCTCGCCGCGCACCGACCCCTTGAGGATGATCATCAGCCCCGAATAGGCCGTGTCCCGCTTGGCGATGCAGTCGTCATGCGCGAAAACCGCCGTCGCGAACGACGAACGTTCGAGCAGGCTGTCTATGGTTTGCTGGTCCAGGCCCCGGAACAGCGGTGAATCTTTCAATATGGGAAACATAGTTTGTCGTATGAGTTTTTGATAGGCCTAAGTTAGCGGTTTTTTAGCGAAAATGCCAAAGAAAAAGCGGGATATTCCTCTTGTCTGAGGGTGTCCCGCCCGAAATCGCCCCGGAGGGCCTTATTCGCGGCTGCCGGTGAACTCCATGGCGGTAGGCTTGCCCTTTCCCGCCCCGCGATGTCGAGGTCAGCAGCCCCCATGCTCACCTTCCCCGCGCCTACCGGCGTGAAGTTCGCGTCGCTTTTGACGACAGTCGCGTTCTCTGCTCCCGAACGGCGGACCGCCTGGCATGACCGGCCCGGCAACCGTTGCGGCTGCTGGCATCAGGCTTTTGAAGATTCTCGTAGTCGTGATTTTTCGACGGTGACTTGCACTGGTGGGAATGGTGATTGCTTTCGTTATGCCGTCCCGTTTATGTGGAAAAGTATTCCTTCTTTCTTTGAAAATTCCTCCTTAGCGGGGCAGGAATCCGGCCAGCAGGTCGGTATGCGCCCACAGGTAATAGCAAAGATAGCCCAGCGCCGCCAGCACCACCAGCACGGCGAAGAACGATACCGTGTAGTTGTGCGGGTTTTTCCCCTTGGGCCGTATCCGGGGAGGTCGCGACCGGTCCGGACGCGTCGGATTGGCAGATCCCGAACCGACCGCCGCACGGTGGGAAGGCGAAGGAACCATCAGCGGGTCGGCAGGCAGCGGGTTGAGCAGCTCCAGCAGCTCCGGGTCGGCATAGAATTCGGCACCCTGCTCCGGATCGGGCTGTATTGTTCCGATCCCCTCTAAAAGTATAGAGCCTTCCGGCAGGCCGGAAGCCAGGGCCAGGGCGTAAGCCGCCTCGCGCCATTCCCGGCAGAAATCGCCCGCTGTTACCGGGTCGGCGCCCAGCTCGGCGGCCACCAGTTCGGTTAAAGGCAGGTCTCCGGCTTCCGTCATCACCAGTTCCGGCATCCGGCGGGGTGGGGCGAGCCGCTGCCCCGGCAGGAACTGCGCCTCGCTGCGCACCGTATGCAGCGTCCCGATCCCCTCGACGGCGATCGGACGGTGCTGCAACAGGCTGCGGCGGAGTATGGCGGATACGATGTGCATTTTAGCGAAGGTTCTGGATGGTGTGTTCGATGACCTGCGGAAAATGTCGGTGCTCCAGCATATGGATCTTCGCCGCAAGGGTGTCGGGAGTGTCCTCCGGCGACACCGGCACTGTGGCCTGGAACAGCGTGTCGCCGCTGTCATAATGTTCGTTGACCAGATGGATCGTGATCCCCGACTCCTTTTCCCCCGCCGCGATAACGGCCTCGTGCACATGTTCCCCGTACATCCCCTTGCCCCCGAATTTCGGCAGCAGGGCCGGATGGATATTCACGATCCGCCCGGCATAGGCCGTTGTCAGGTAAGGCGGCACCAGCCATAGGAATCCCGCCAGCACGATGAAGTCTATACGATGCTCCCGCAGAAGGGACGCCACCCGGCCCTGCGGGTCGCGGAACTCGTCCCGCGAGAAGACCGCCGCCGGCACCCCGAAACGCTCCGCCCGCTTCAGCGCATAGGCATCCGCCCGGTTGGAGAGCAGCAGCGCCACACGCCCGCAGGAGGAGTCCGAGAAATGGTTCATGATCGCTTCCGCATTGGTGCCCGAACCCGAGGCAAATATCGCTATATTGGTCATAATGAATGGATTGTATTGAAAACGGCAAATAAAAGTACAAAAAAAACCGGCGCGGCACCCGACTTTGAGAAAAAAACTATACTTTTGCCCTGAATTGGATAATTGTGTTGATCGATAAGACGAACACGATAGTAATTGTTAAACTCTAAATCAAGAACGTTATGTCAGACATCTCTTCAAAAGTAGTCGAAATCATCGTTGACAAACTCGGTGTGGACGCTTCGGAAGCAGTTCCTACTGCCAGCTTCACCAATGACCTGGGCGCAGACTCGCTGGACACCGTTGAACTGATCATGGAATTCGAAAAGGAATTCGAAATCTCGATCCCGGACGAAGACGCTGAAAAGATCGGTACCGTAGGCGACGCTATTACCTACATCGAAGCCAAAAAGAACTAAGCGGCCGATACGATCGTACTTAGCATAAGACTGTTTCGGACACATTAGAAATATTGCGTTCGGAACAGTTTCTGTATATGACATGGGGCAGACGGACTCACAGACCCGTTTCCCGACGATAGGGCCGGCGACATTCGCGCTGCACCCTGACGCCATACCAACCAATCATAAATCCTTATGAAATTGAGAAGAGTAGTAGTAACGGGTATCGGAACCATCAACCCCTTGGGGAACAATATCGCACAATACTTCGAAAACCTCGAAAAAGGGGTTAACGGGATAGCGCCCATCACCCTTTTCGATGCTTCGAAATTCAAGACACAGTTCGCCGCTGAAGTCAAAAACTTCGACCCGAACGAACATTTCGACCGCAAAGAGGCGCGCAAATACGACCGCTTCACGCAATTCGCCCTGGTGGCGGCCAAGCAGGCTGTGCAGGACGCCAAACTGGTGGATGTCGAAAACAAGACCATCGACACGATCGACAAAGACCAGGTAGGAGTCGTATGGGCATCGGGGATCGGCGGCATCGAGACCTTCTTCAACGAAGTGAAGAACTTTGCACTCGGGGACGGAACGCCGAAATACAACCCCTTCTTTATCCCGAAAATGATCGCGGACATCGCGGCGGGACATATCTCGATGAAATACGGGTTCCGCGGGCCGAACTACTGCACCGTGTCGGCCTGTTCTTCGTCCAACCACGCATTGATCGACGCCCTGAATCTCATTCGCTGGGGCAAGGCCGATATCATAGTATCCGGCGGCTCGGAAGCCGCCATCAACCCGGCGGGGATCGGTGGCTTCAACGCCCTGCAGGCGCTCTCGACCCGGAACGACGATCCGGCGACCGCTTCGCGGCCGTATGACACGGGCCGCGACGGCTTCGTGATGGGCGAAGGCGCGGGGGCGTTGGTGCTGGAAGAGTATGAACACGCCAAGGCACGGGGGGCCAAGATCTACGCCGAAGTGGCGGGTGGCGGCATGAGCGCCGATGCCTATCACCTGACCGCACCCGATCCCAACGGGGCAGGGGCGGCACGGGCCATGAAAGAGGCGTTCCGGGATGCGGATCTGACACCGGAAGCGGTGGATTACGTCAATACCCACGGGACTTCGACTCCGGCGGGCGATATTCCGGAACTGACCGGCATCCAGTCCGTGTTCGGCGACCATATCTATAAGGTGAACATCAGCTCGACCAAGTCGATGACGGGCCACCTGCTGGGCGGCGCTGCGGCGATCGAGGCGCTGGCCTGCATCATGGCCATCGACAAGGGGATCGTACCGCCGACCATCAATGTCAGCGAACGCGACCCGCAGATCGACGAGCGGATCAACCTCACCTTGGGGACGGCGCAGCGGCGCGAGATCAACTGTGCGCTGAGCAATACTTTCGGTTTCGGGGGACACAACTCGACCGTGATCTTCAAGAAAGTGCAGTAGATTCCGCCTTTCCTGAATTTTGTATACCGGGTCGTCCATTCCTAACGGGTGCGGGCGGCCTTTTTTATTCCTTGTAGGATTTATTCGATCTTTAAAAAGTATAGCGATACGCAGTATCGCCTGTCCCGCCGGGGCAGCCGTTGGCTGTTTTGTCGGAGTTTGCGCAGCCCTATTAAACGGACGCCGCCCGCGCAGGGCAGTTCCGTACGGTT
>CAZAPI010000030.1:0-14321 GCA_964486945.1 uncultured Rikenella sp.
AAACCGAAATCCGCCGTTGCCGGGTTCGGGCATTGGAAACGGATAATACGTTCGCCTGTTTCCGGATCTTCGGTTTCTTCCCATCGGGACTGTTGTGGAGTGGCAGCCCGTTTCGCTTTGCGCTTTTGCCGAGCTTCCAGATACCACGCCGCCAACCCGACGCATAACAGGATCCAAACGATATTCATAGCGGCTGCAAGTTAATGGTTTTTGTATTTCAACAGCCACACATATTTCAGCGTGGCTGAAGTCTCGTCGACGACGTAGCGGTAACCGCACTCCGTCATAATCCGATACAGCATCTCAAGGCTGGGCGAAACGCCGGTCAGTTCGTAGATGGCCTGCGCCAGCTGCGCCGACGTGTACCGCTTTGCGCTCTCGTCGATCGACGAGGCCGGAGCGAACGTCTCCGAAAGCACGGCCACCGTCGCCTCGATGATCTTCTCTTGTTCCTGATCGTTCATGTCTGAAAGGTATGAAAATTAAACGATCGGAGGCAACATGTCCTGCAACCGGCGCGGATCGGAGCCGAAGTACCGAATGTCGGACACCTCGAATCCGTAGCACGGGCTACCCGTAGATTGACCGAGATAGCTGCCCTTGATTCCGTGACACCGTACCATTTTTTCTATTTGACAAACGCCTCCATCAACAGCCTAAAGCTGAGTCGTTTATCATATCAACAATGGCATTTAAGGGCTGATACTTATATTATCGGAACCTCAGAGTCAAAAAAAAAACAATCAGTCGGACTCAGTCTCGCTCCCCATTTCTTTCTCGGCACGTAAATCCGTAAGGATCTCTCCTTTATATGTAAAGTATTTAGCGCCCTGATATGCTCCCGACGAGTTCTGTTTATCTTCCGGGAGAAAAGTCCCAACAAACGGAGACAACTTATATATACGCCCCTCATACTGAGTCGTCACTTGCTACTTTAACACGGATGCCGGTAGGTATGAACACCAGCTCCTCTCCGATTTTTATATCGACAAGACTGAATTTGAATCGGGGTTTCTTGGTGGATTTCGGTTTTTCTGGGAGTACGGTATGAGCCGGCCCATCGGGATGGTCCTCCCTGGCCTCTACAGATTCAGGTTCCGCCATCGAATATTGCCTTACCGGCTTGTTGTCCTCATATTCAGTAACGATTGCATCATCGATAGTCTGTGCTATGTCCCGGAAAATATCAAGAGCAATTTGGGGCGCGACATTGAAAAACTCTCTATTCTGCCGGATTCGCAAATCTGTAAGACGGTCAATCGTTTTATGCACAAGTTTTTCAACCTTGTCATATTTTACGGTCTGCAACGTGGCAAATATCCCAAAAGGCAACGGCACAGCGGTATTGTCAAGCTCTTTTGAGCGGACGTTGACCGGTCGTGAACTTTTGCCGATTTTCACCCAATCCTCCCTAAAGCTCGGATTGGTGAGAATATAAACGAAACCGGGCTCTTTCATGGTCTTTTATCTTTAACTGAATTATACTCCGCCTCCGGCTCTGAAGCCATTACTGCTTCATTCGGATTGATCACTGTCCGGACATCGACTTTAAGACAGTCGGCAATTACGTAAAGCGTCCCCAAAGACGGCTGAGCCGTATTGGTACACCACTTCGACACAGTAGCAGGATCTTTGCCCAGCGTCCGCGAGAGCCAGAGGTTGGTCTTATATTGCTCTGCAAGAACTACTTTTAGCCGACTCAGGTATTTAGCCACAGCTTTATCGACTTGCAAATAACGCAAATTTAGTGATTTACCCCGAAACTACCATAATGTAAACGAATAACAGGATTATTGATGCCCAAATTTTAATTATCGCAAGCTCGACGCATTCAGAATAATGCAAGTTGTGTGTCTAATGTACGTTGTACTGTTCCGTCGATGAATTCGACAAAAGCCTTATACCCCAATGCTTTCCTGTCATCGTCATTTCGACTCCAAACGGTTATATCGTTCCACCCGCAGCGGCAACAGACAAAAAACCCTGCATCCGTACAACGGATACAGGGAGCAAACTTCGCAAAGGGATTAGGATAATAGAGATATGAACCTAACCGAAGTTCTCTATTCGGGCTTGGCGAACATGGCGTCCGTGGTCGGATAGTTGTATTCGATCACTTTGATCTCCATGGTCATCATCTCCGTGCCGTTCACCAGCATCCGATATTTCGAAGGCAGTTTGAATTTGTCGAAAGTCTTATAGTCGCTGAAATCCATGCGTGCGGGAGCAACCTGGCCGCCCTGCGAAATATCCATGGTCAAATAAGCCACCAGCCCCGTATCCTTGTCGAAATAGACGATCATGTTGCTGATCTGCGGCTGCGGTTTCTTCGCCGTCATCGACACCCCTATATAGGTACGGTCCCCTTCCTTCACCTCGCCCGCCATTTCATAGGTATAGTCTTTCATGTTCCAGCGGTAATTCTGGCTGATATTGATCTGCTCCTTCATCTGGTCCATCGCCTCCTTGGGCATTGGCATCACGCCCTGTCCCGGCACGCTGATCCAGCCCTGGCTGCCGTCGAACACCATCTTCACCTTCTGTCCCCCCATCTCCATGTCCACTTTCAGTTTTCCCGGCTCCTGGAACACTATCTTCATCGGCATCGACATGCCCTGCACTTCGGTAGCCACCTCCATCATCACACTGGTCATCTCGGCCGGAGTGAGCTTGTCCAGGCCCGTAACCTGCTCGTACCGGTCGATCACCGCCTTGGCCCCGTCATCCTGCGCCGACGCCGGCACAACAGCCAACCCCAGGCAGAGAACAACCGCCCATTGAAAAAATCTTTTCATAAAAACATGGCATTAAATTGATTATCTTACCGCTAAAGATACTCAATTTCCCGCAGAATGCAACTTTTCACTGAACTAAAATGAACGAGCTGGCCGGCGCCGCGCACAGATCGCAAACTTCGTCCAGCCTGGCGGTCTTGTACGGACAACCGCATCCGGGACACACCGACCACGAGTTGACCACATTCCAGTCCGTCCCCTCCTTTTCCAGCCTCTCCAACGCTTTACGGCAACAGTCGGTATGCCGCAAAGCGATCTCGCCGAGCCACTCGAAAAACAGCTCGGCCTCGGTCATTCCCTCCGAAGCGGCGGCCGCCACAAAGATCGGGAACACGGTTTGGGCCTCATACATCTCAACGCGGACGGTCTGCCTCAGGTTTTCGAGCGTCGTTCCTACTTTCGGAACCGAATCTGTCGCCTCGCCGACCTGCTCTCCGATCTTTTCCAGAAACTTCCGCTGGCGTTCGGCATGGATCTTCTCCGAACGGGAGATCGCCTCCAGCAGGTTGGCGACATTCCGGAACCCCTCTTCTTTGGCCTTCTGCGAAAAGGCTCCGTACCGGATCGCCGAGTTCTGCTCGCTGACCACGACATTTTTAAGGTTTTCGATCGTTTTGACAGGGCGGGAAGAACAAGCCCAAAAAAGAGGCACAACCGCCATTGTCCGAACCCACTGATATAGAAATAATTGTGTCATCTTTCAATTGTTTTTCCGAACAATAAATTAGGAATCCGCCCGCAGGTATGCGTTAGTAAATTCCGTTTACATTCCCGTTATGACAATATAAGAACCGACTTTTAGTGTCTAAAATACGCTTTTTTATATTACAAATATAATAAAACAACCTTAAATTATAAACATCACTTCTTTATCATAAGGGTCGATTTGCGAAGCCATATTTTTTCGTATCTTTGAATTTAAGGCTTTACGAAATTTATACTGACATTATGAAAACACTGACTTCATATTTAGAACAGAACCGCGAGCGGTTTCTCGACGAACTTTTCGATTACCTGCGGATTCCCTCCATCAGTTCCGAATCGGAGCACAAGCCGGACATGGAACGCTGCGCAGATTGGCTCAAAAACGCGCTGCTGAAAGCAGGAGCCGACAAAGCCGAAATATTTCCGACGCCCGGCAACCCAATCGTATACGGCGAGAAAATCATTTCGCCGAAATTGCCGACGGTGTTGGTCTACGGCCATTACGACGTGATGCCGGTCGATCCGATCGAATTATGGAACACCGAACCGTTCGAACCGGTCGTCCGGGACGGAAAGATCTGGGGACGCGGCGCCGACGACGACAAAGGGCAGAGTTTCATGCACGTCAAAGCGTTCGAGGCCCTTTCGGCGACGGGAAACCTCGGCTGCAACGTCAAATTCATGTTCGAGGGCGAAGAGGAGATCGGCTCCGGGTCGCTCACCGCGTGGTGCGCGGAGCACAAAGAGATGCTGGCGGCAGATATTATATTAGTGTCGGACACCTCGCTGATGGGCATGGACACCCCGTCGATCACCTGCGGACTGCGGGGGCTGGCTTTCGTCGAGATCGAGGCTACGGGACCGAACCGCGACCTGCATTCGGGACTATACGGAGGCGCCGTGGTCAATCCGGTCAATGCCCTCTGCAAAATGATCGCCTCGCTGACGGACGACACCACGGGAAGAATCACCTTGCCGGGATTCTACGACGACGTACACGAGTTCAGCGCAGCGGAACGGGCGGAGATCAATGCGGCGCCGTTCGACGAAGCCTCTTTTGCGGCAGCTATCGGCGTGGAAACGCCGTGCGGGGAAAAAGGCTACACGACCATAGAGCGCAAGGGGATTCGGCCGACGCTGGACGTATGCGGCATCTGGGGCGGATACACGGGCGAAGGAGCGAAAACCATCATCCCTTCGACGGCACACGCCAAAGTGTCGATGCGGCTGGTAGCCGGGCAGGATTTCAAGAAAGTGACGGAACAGTTTATCGCACATATCGAAAAGATCGCGCCGGAGTACGGAGTGACGGTGAAATGCACGCCCTTGCACGGCGGCTACCCGTATGTGGCCCCGACCGACTCGGCGGCCTACCAAGCGGCTGCGCGGGCGATGGAGGAGACTTTCGGCAAACGTCCCGTGCCGTTCTACAGCGGGGGGAGCATCCCGATCATCAGCACGTTCGAACGCGTACTGGGCACCAAATCGATCCTGATGGGCTTCGGGCTGGACACGGACGCGATCCACTCCCCGAACGAGAACTATCCGCTGGAGAACTTCTACCGGGGGATCGAAACCATCCCGCTGTTCTACCGCTATTTCTCCGAAACGGCCTCGAACAAGTAATGCCGAGGGCATGCTATTTGCACCGAATACGGAACAAACAACTGTTATGACCGAACCGACACAAACTCTATCAACCCCGGAGATGCCCCACAAGGCGGGCTTCGTGAATATCATCGGTAACCCGAACGTGGGCAAATCGACCCTGATGAACCGACTGGTGGGCGAACGGCTGTCGATCATCACGTCGAAGGCCCAGACCACGCGCCATCGCATCATGGGGATCGTCAGCGGCCCGGATTTCCAGATCGTCTATTCGGACACGCCGGGAGTCTTGAAGCCGAAATACAAATTGCAGGAGTCGATGCTGGAATTCTCCAACAGCGCCTTGGGGGACGCCGACGTACTGGTCTACGTGACCGACACGGTGGAGCAGCCGGACAAGAATAACGATTTCCTGTCGAAAGTGCAGGCAATGGCTACCGAGAACGGCACTCCGGTGATCGTGGTTATCAACAAAATAGACCTGACCACACCGGACAGACTCGAAGAGCTGGTGGAATGGTGGCACAAGGAGCTGCCCACGGCGGAGATCATACCCGTTTCGGCTAAAGAGGGCTTCAACGTCGATCCGGTGATCCGGCGGATCGTGGCCCTGCTGCCGGAAGGGCCGGCCTACTACCCGAAAGACACCCTGACGGACAAGAGCCTGCGCTTTTTCGCCAGCGAAATCATCCGCGAAAAGATCCTGCTCAATTACGACAAGGAGATACCCTACTCCACGGAGGTGGCGATCGAATCTTACAAAGAGTCGCCGACATTGGACCGGATTAATGCGGTGATCTACGTGGCGCGGCAGTCGCAGAAAGGGATCATCATCGGCCACCAGGGGTCTAAGCTCAAACGGGTAGGAACCGAGGCACGGAAAGACTTGGAGGCGTTTTTGGACAAAAAGGTCTTTCTGGAAATTTTCGTCAAGGTGGCGGACGACTGGCGCAACAACGACAAGGCGCTCAGGCAGTTCGGCTACAACAACGAATAACCGAAGAGGCTCGGGGAATTCCCGAGCCTCTTTTTTACTGTTTCTGCGCCGCCCCGATCATCTTCTGTGCCAGGTCGACACCCAACACCGCCGACCGCCCCGTGCTCCACTGCATAACGACAGCGCCAGCCGAAACCGCAACCCGGATCCGACACCGTTTGCCGGTAAAATCCGGCAACAGTTCTCGCAATTCAGGCCACTCTCCCGCTCCGGCCAGTCCTTTGATCGAACGGCCCATACCGCTGTGACGGGCGAAAAGTCCGCCTCATCGTATTTATTCTCCCACAGCGTTTTAGCGGATACGATCCAGCGACCTAAGCAACGCGATGTCCTTCGAGATTCCCCGGAACGCGAAATAGACGAAGACCAGGGCCACGACCGGCAGCACGTCCGCGACCGAATACTTGATCGCATAGGATTGCATGGAGTCCAGCGCGTCTTTCAACTTATAGATATAGAGGATGATGAACGCCTCGATCCCCAACAGCATGATGGCCAGCGCAAAGCAGAGCCGCACCTGCAACCACCGATTGCGGTAGAGGAAAATGGTCACGAACGCCACCGCCAGCGCCAGGATCACCAGCACCGACATATACGTGGTCGGCACCGCCTTGTGGCCGTTCTGGAAGATGCCCCACAGGTTGAACGTGACCTCCTCTTCCGCCCCCACGGGCACCGTCACGCGCGTGATGGTACTGTCGGCGCTGACCGACTGCACCGTGCCCGCAGGCATGATCGCCCCCAGCTTCACGGTGGCATAGTTCGGGAAAAGCATCACCGCCGTCAGGGCGACGACAATCAGCAGGTGGACGGTCTGTATCCGTTGCAGCATAACTCTTTCGTTGATTGGTTCGACGAATGCAAAGATAGAAAAATATTACCTTTGCCGTTCAACCCTTTCCGCCATGATACAGATAGACGACAAGATCATCAGCCTGGAGCTGTTCACCGCCCGTTTCTCGTGCGACCTGAAAGCCTGCCGCGGCGAATGCTGCGTGGAGGGCAACGCCGGCGCACCGCTCGACAAGGAGGAGATCGCCATATTGGAAAACGAATGGGACAGCTACGCCCCCTATATGACACCGGAGGGTAAACGGGCTGTCGAAGAACAGGGCGTTGCGGTGATCGACGAGGACGGCGACCTGACCACCCCGCTGGTCGAAGGGGCCGAATGCGCATACACGATCCGGGAAAACGGCGTGACATGGTGCGCCATTGAAAAAGCATGGAGCGAGGGGAAAACGCAGTTCCGCAAGCCCATCTCCTGCCACCTCTACCCCATCCGGCTGGTCAAGCTCTCGAACGGCATGACCGGCCTGCAATACCACCGCTGGGAGGTATGCCGGGCGGCGGAAATCCTGGGCGCCCGGAAAGGCGAACCGCTCTACAGGACCCTCAGAGAACCTATTATCCGCCGCTTCGGCGAAGCGTTCTACCGCGAGATGGAGGCTTGCGAGGAGGAGCTTCGGAAAATGGGCGAGATATAACCGCAACCTCTCCGACTCCTATTTCGCGCCCGGCAGCGGTAACCGGACCGTTTCGGGCTCGAAACACCTGCCCGGATCAGGTGCCGGGCGGCCCCGTCGAAGCGACTTCGGCCCTTGGGCGGGTGCTGAAGAGCGAAAAGGAGAACATAGCGTATGGAACGCATTCACGGAGAAAAACGGCGTATGGAACGGCGGAAACGGCCAGCCGTACGGCAGATACCGTTTTAACGACGTCTACGTCCAAGGCTGACCGCAGTATCCGGTTTCCGGATTTTACATGCCGGTCGAGGATCATTTGCAGGGTATCGACCGCGCAATATCTTCACCCGACCGTTCATACCTTTATTCATACCCCAACGCCTCCACCGGATCCAGCGAGGCCGCCTTGCGCGCAGGCAGGTAGCCGGAGCCGATGTCCACCACCAGACAAAGCGCCATACCGATCAGGATCCACATCCACATCCACGGCACCACGAACACACCGCCAGTCAACACCGACCTAAGGCGGTTGCTCACGATCGAAGCGAACGAGAGCCGTATGTTTTCACAAAAAATGTGCCGAATTTCATCAAAAACGAGACAATACTTCGGCTAAAGTTAGTAACTTGCCATTTAATTCAAAAATACAAACCTACTAACAACCATGACTCTGATCAAATCTATTTCGGGAATCCGGGGCACCATCGGGGGAACGCCGGGCGACGCGCTGACACCGATCGACCTGGTGAAATTCACGGCTTCGTACAGCCAGTGGCTCAAAGAGACCACCGCAGCGGGCGGGCGGAAGCTCCGCGTCGTGGTGGGCCGCGACGCGCGGCTGTCGGGGCAGATGGTATCGGACATCGTCGAAGGCACCCTGATGGCCAGCGGCGTGGACGTGATCGCCATCGGGCTGGCCACCACCCCCACCACCGAAATGGCCGTCACGGGCTACGGAGCCGACGGGGGGATCATCCTCACGGCCAGCCACAACCCGAAACAATGGAACGCTCTGAAACTGCTCAACCGCAAAGGTGAATTCCTCAACGCAGCCGAAGGCGTGCGGGTTCTCGAAATCGCGGATAACGAGGCTTACACTTTCCCCGACATCGACGGAATCGGGTCGGTGATCGTCCGGGAATCGTACGACCGGAAGCATATCGACGCGGTGCTGGCGCTGCCGCTGGTGGACGTGGACGCGGTGCGGAAAACGAAATTCAAAGTGGTCGTGGACGCGGTGAACTCCGTCGGAGGGGTCGTTATCCCCGAGCTACTGAAAGCTATGGACGTCGAAGTCGTGGAGCTGAACTGCACGCCGGACGGACATTTCGCGCACAATCCGGAACCGATACCGGAACACCTGACCGAGATTTCGGCCTTGGTACCGGCTTCAAAAGCGGACCTGGGGATCGTGGTCGATCCGGACGTGGACCGGCTGGCGCTGGTCAATGAGGACGGGACCATGTTCGGCGAGGAATATACCTTGGTGGCCGTGGCGGACTACGTGCTGTCGCAGACGCCGGGCAACACGGTCTCGAACCTCAGCTCATCGCGGGCGCTGGCCGACATTACGGCCAAACACGGCGGCTCTTATTCGGCGGCGGCAGTAGGCGAGGTGAACGTGGTAGCGAAAATGAACGAGACGAAAGCCGTGATCGGCGGAGAGGGGAACGGGGGCGTTATCTACCCGGCCCTGCACAGCGGCCGGGACGCCCTGGCGGGGGTTGCCCTGCTGCTGACCTACCTGGCCAAGACGGGCAAGAAGCTGTCGGAACTCAAGAAGACCTACCCGGCGTACTATATCTCGAAAAACCGCATCGACCTGGTGCCGGGCACGGATGTGGACGGCATCCTCGCGAAGATGAAGGCGAAATATGCCTCGGAGAAGGTGAATGACATCGACGGGGTGAAGATCGACTTCCCCACGGAATGGGTACACCTGCGCAAATCGAACACCGAGCCGATCATCCGCATCTACGCCGAAAGCACAGACAAGGCAGCAGCCGAGGCTTTAGCCGACCGGATTATCGCCGACATCAAAGGGCTGCTCTAACCTTTTCGGTTAGCATGAATTTGCATTCCGCTTCTCCGCACCGACGGGGAAGCGGATTTTTGATTCCCGGCGAATCTCTCCGGTTTCTATTTCGCGGGCACGGCAAACGGCTATGCCTGGCCCCTGCCGCACCACGACGCACTGTGGCGGGACAGTGTAAAAACCCTTTTCGACCCCTGCCCTACCGGGTGACAGGTGCAGGAAAGAGGTAAAGCGAGCCGGGGTATTCGGCTATACCGCTCCCGTTCGGCATCCGGCTACAAGGACACGTTACAGAAAGAGACCGCGCAAACCGTTCCGATACGGACCAGAACGATGGAGGACGGACTAAATGATCATTTGCAGGTCAGAAGCGAACCGATATACATATATGGTGTATATCCCGGCCAACGGCCATCCAGTCCGTTGCGAACGGGAGCGACGGAGATACGGAGGGGGAAATGCCGCGGGCACTCCGTCCGGGCATTGTCCGTGTCAGGAAATCGGCCCGTTCAAGCGGAACCGCGTGCCGGATGGTACGTTTTTTGTGTTTCAACCGGTTCTAAGTACAGACTGCCATGAAAGAACTCCTTGCCGTCATCGCCTCCATATTCGTCGTGCTGGGTATTATCGGCGCACTGATCGTGATCGCCGACATCCGCAACGGTCACCGCCAGAAGATGCCCATTATGGAGGTTGTCTGGCCGTTAACCGCCCTTTGGGGCAGCTGGATCGGCGTGCTCGCCTACTTCCGTTTCGGCCGCCAGCACCGCAAATCCGTCACCGACGAGCTGATGAACATGGATATGCGCCCGAAGGCCGCCACCCCCATACCCCCGAAAAATATGCCAGCCATGGGCCATAAGAAAGGCATGCCGGACATGATAGGTACGCCCTCCACGCTATGGCGCGGGGTACTGTTGTCGGCCCTCCATTGCGGTGCCGGGTGTGCGCTGGCCGACCTCCTGTGCGAGATATTTTTCATCTTCACCCCCGTCACCATAGCGGGAAGTACCATAGCCGGCCTTTGGACCATGGAGTATATCCTTGCATTGATCATCGGCGTCTGGTTCCAGTATGCCGCCATGCAGCAGATGCGGCGCAGCCCCGCGGGCACGACCGTCAAGCGGGCGCTGAAAGCCGATTTTCTCTCGCTGACCGCCTGGCAGGCCGGAATGTACGGATGGATGGCGCTGACCCTGTTCGTCTTTTTCCCCGACGGCCTGGGACGAGACACATGGACATTCTGGTTCATGATGCAGCTGGCCATGTTCGCCGGCCTGGCCGTGTCGTTCCCGGTCAACCGGTGGCTGATCCTGACCGGCGTGAAACACGCCATGTAAAAGGAGGAACAGAATCGTAAAAAAATATTATATTTGCCTACTGTTAACCGCATCACACACACTTAACCACTACCGAACACACCCCACTGCCCCATGACCACCGACGCCGCACACACAGCCGCGAAAAGACTTCCCGAACGGACTATCGAACGCCTGAGCGAGTACCGGCGCATGCTACTGGAGTGCCTGGGACAGGGACGCACCCACATCTACTCCCACGAGCTGGCCTCGATGCACGGCATCACGGCAGTGCAGGTGCGCCGCGACCTGATGCTGATCGGCTTCAGCAGCGACACCAAAAAAGGGTATGACGTGGAGGTGCTGATCGACTTTATCGGGACGATACTGGACTCTCCGGCGGGGCTCAATGTGGGGATTATCGGGATGGGGAACCTGGCGCAGGCGGTGACGCACTATTTCAACGGGAAACGCTCCAAACTGCGGATCACCGCGGCTTTCGACATCGACCCGGAAAAGGTGGGCAAGACGGTAGCGGGAGTTCCGTGCTACCACATGGATACCTTTATCGAGACGGCACATAAACACGACATACGGGTCATTATCCTGACCTCGCCGTCGTCGGTGGCGGCCGGGATGGTCGAACCCATTACCCAGGCAGGGGTGCGCGGAGTACTCAACTTCACCTCTACGCCGCTCAACTTCCCCGGCGACATCTACGTTGAGGATTACGACATCATCACCCTTCTGGAAAAGGTAGCCTACTTTTCCAAGAGCAGCCCACTGCCTTCCGCGACGGCAGACAAATAAACCATCCGGCTCACTCCATGCAGGTACATTACGGATTCGACGATTTGCCCGATTTCCGGCGGACAGCAGTCGCCGTGGGGTCGTTCGACGGCGTGCACCGGGGTCACCGGCTGCTGATCGGCCGGCTGAACGCCATGGCACACGAGCTTATGGGAACGGGCGGCGAATCGGTCGTCGTGACGTTCGACCCGCACCCGCGCTTCGTGCTCCGGGGAGAGAACAGGCTGCTCAGCACCTTGCCGGAAAAACTCGAACTGCTCGGCGAAACAGACGTGGACCATGTTGTGGTCGTTCACTTTACGCCGGATTTCAGCCGCATCGACAGCAAAACCTTTACCCAGGATTACCTCAAAAAACTTCTTAAAGCCGAAACCGTGCTTTCCGGCGAGGGACACCATTTCGGACACAACCGCTCCGGTTCGGCCGAGATGCTGGAGCGGGACGGAATACACACCGGCTACCTGGGGCGGTACGAGAACATCAGTTCGACTTCCATACGGGCAGCGATCGAGGCGGGAGACATGGAGACCGCAGCCCACATGCTGGGCAGCCCGTACCTGATCCTCACCGCGCCGCCGCACGACCCGACCAAACTACTGCCCCCGGCGGATGATTACAGAATACTTTTGCCCGACGAAGACAACCGCGAAGAACGTATGCGGATCGACCTTTCGATCTTCGGACGGGATGATACGCCAGGGCGGATACGCATCCTTGGAAAATAACCGCACTTATTTTATATTTGTAAGGCGTAATCGTAAAACTACGCTACCGTTGCCTGGGGGGGGGAGACAATACAGCCCTGTGGATGCAGTGAATCGACCGCACGGTTAAAGTTAGGTTTCCGCGTCAACGGGGGGCCGCAGCCTCCCCCCGGCGGAGAGCCGCAATGAAACCGCTTACGCGCTTTTCATGCAAACCAACCGCAGGCTGCACCCCGTAAAAAACTTCAAACAAAATATTATGCGACTGATCATCGAACCCGACTACGCCCACATCTCGAAATGGGCCGCAAATTACATCGCCCACAAAATCAACACATTCGGCCCGACGCCCGAAAAGCCGTTCGTGCTGGGACTGCCCACCGGCTCCACGCCGCTGGGAACCTACAAAGAGCTGATCGCCCTCAACAAAGCGGGAAAAGTATCGTTCGCCAACGTGGTGACTTTCAACATGGACGAGTATTGCGGCATCCCGAAAGAGCATCCGCAGAGCTACTACACATTTATGTGGACCAACTTTTTCAACCAGGTGGACATCAAGCCGGAAAACGTCAATATCCTGAACGGGAACGCCCAGGATCCGGCGGCGGAATGCGCGGCCTATGAAGCCAAAATCAAAGCCTTGGGAGGGATCCAGCTCTTTATGGGGGGGATCGGACCAGACGGACATATCGCGTTCAACGAACCGGCCTCTTCGCTGACCTCGCGCACCCGGATGAAAACCTTGACTTTAGACACGATTATCGCCAACTCGCGCTTCTTCGACAATGACATCAATAAAGTGCCGAAGACCGCGCTGACAGTGGGCGTAGGGACGATCATGGATGCCAAAGAGGTGCTGATTTTGGTCAACGGACATGGAAAGGCGCGCGCGCTGCGGCACGGGATCGAAGAAGGAATCAACCACATGTGGACGATCAGCGCGCTGCAACAGCACCCGCACGGGATCATCGTCTGCGACGAGGACGCAACCGCCGAACTCAAGGTGGGAACCTATAAATACTTCAAGGACATCGAAGGGAAGAACCTCGATCCGGCTTCGCAGTTGTAACCTCCGTTTCAACGAATTTTGCACGATGCCTGTCCGGAACGATTTCCGGCAGGCATCTTTTTTGCCTAATTTTGCACCATCCATGAGCGAAGCGACCAAATACCCACCCCTGAACCTGCCGCCGGCCGACCTGAAAATACGCCGTACCGGCCCCAAACCGGAGGTATGGGATGCACTCCGTCGCAAATGGCTGGTGCTCACGCCGGAAGAGTGGGTCCGACAACATTTCATCCGATTCCTCACCGGATCTTACGGCATCGACCCGTACCGCATCGTACAGGAACAACAGCTGAACATCAACGGCTTTTCGCTCCGCGCCGACATCGTCGTCTATTCGCGGCAGGCCGAGCCGCAGCTGGTGGTCGAATGCAAAGCCGCCAGTATCGCCATTACTCAGGATGTTTTCAACCAGATAGCACACTATAATATCCAGTTAGGCGTTCCTTTCCTGGTGGTAACCAACGGCATGCAGCACTACTGCTGCGAGATCGACCACGCCGCCCGCAACTACCGTTTTATCCACAAAATACCGCAACTCTAAGCCCTATGGCCATCCATATGCAAGTCGAGTCGCTCACCAAATCTTTCGGCGAGCGCATCCTGTTCGAGAACATCACATTCGGCATCAGCGAAGGGCAGCGTATCGGCCTGATCGCCGCCAACGGCACCGGAAAGACCACTCTGCTCAACATTATCGCCGGCCGGCTGAACTATGACAGCGGCGAGGTGGTTTTCCGGCGCGACGTAACGGTGGGTTATCTGGAACAAGACCCGCAGTTCCCTGCGGGACTGACCGTGCTGGAGGCCTGTTTCCACGGACAAAACGAAGTGGTG
>CAZAPI010000031.1:0-13847 GCA_964486945.1 uncultured Rikenella sp.
AAATCCCGGTGCCACGATCAACACATGTACCCCATTTTTCAAATTTTCGATCCGCACCGTCTCCAACAGACCGTGCATCGCATATTTCGAGGCCGAATAGCCTGTCCTCCCCGGCAG
This sequence comes from uncultured Rikenella sp., assembly GCA_964486945.1. Taxonomy (GTDB): domain Bacteria; phylum Bacteroidota; class Bacteroidia; order Bacteroidales; family Rikenellaceae; genus Rikenella. The sequence continues at coordinate 118 of CAZAPI010000031.1, forward strand.
CCCATGGAACCCCGCCACCGACGAAATTCCCACAATCGAGCCCTGCGAAGCCTGTATATAAGGAAGCGCGTACTTCGTGCAATAGACACTGCCCCAGAAATTAGTATCCATCAGCCTGCGCAGCACATCCAGGTCCACATCGTCGAACAACGCCCGCATCGAAATTCCGGCATTATTGACAAGCACGTCGATCCGCCCGAAAGTTTCCACCGCCCTATCTATAAGGCGTTTGCAATCCTCCTCTTTCGACACGTCGCACTGCACCGCAATCCCCCCACTGGGTAACTCCCTCACCAACGTCTCCAACTTCTCAAGCGACCTGGCCCCCGCCACCACATTCGCCCCCAATGCCGAAAAACGGCGCGCCAGCGCCTCCCCGATCCCCGACGACGCTCCCGTCACGATCACTGTTTTACCTTTGAAATCCATTCGTTACGCTTTGATTTTCAATCCGTCATACGCCGGAAAAACATTCTCCGGCAACTCCTTGCAAAGATTCTCATACAGCCCCAGCTGATGTGAAATATGGGTCAGATACGCCCGCTTCGGCTTGGCCTTCGCAATCACCTCCAACGCCTTGTCGAGCGTAAAATGCGAAATATGTTGCTCACGCCGCAAAGCGTTGATCACCAACACATCAATCCCCTCGAACTTCTCGATCTCGCTCTCCCCGATCGCATTCATATCCGTCAGGTAACAAATATTCCCGATCCGGTACCCCAGCACGGGCAATTTGAAGTGCATTCCCCGCACCGGCAATACCCGCACTCCGTGGACATCGAACGCCGCCTCCGAAGAGAGGATCGGATGCAGCACCACCTCCGGCACTCCCGGATACTTATGCTCCGTGAAAGCATCGTCGAAGATCCGCTTCAATGTCTGCTCGACCCTCGGCTCGCAATTAATATCCACCGGGCGCTGCATCACATAGTTGAACGCCCGCACATCGTCCATCCCGCCCACATGGTCCATATGTTCATGCGTGTACAGGATCGCGTCGATCCCGGCGACATGTTCCCGCAGCATCTGGTACCGGAAATCCGGCCCCGTATCTATGACGATCCGCACCCCGTTTTGCTCGACAAACACCGACGAGCGCAGCCGCTTGTCACGCGCGTCCGACGAAGTACAGACCTCGCAGCCACAACCTATGATCGGCACCCCTTGCGAGGTGCCGGTCCCCAAAAACGTCAGCTCCGTCTCAGACAAGGTGCAACTCTTTTTCAATCCGTTCTATTTTTTCGCCCAGCTGGGCATTCACGGCATCATATTGCGCCACATCCGAAAGCGGCTCCCGCACCCCGAAATAGAACTTGATCTTCGGTTCCGTCCCACTCGGCCGCACCGACACGATCGTCGAGTCCTCCGTCACGAACTGGAGCACGTCCGACTTCGGCAAGTGGTCCATCGCCTCGCGCACACCATTGACAATTTTATATTGCCCCTGGTAGTCCCGCACCTCCACCACAGGCGAGCCGCAAAGTTCCTTAGGCGGCTGCTGCCTGAAATCGACCATCATCTGCCGGATCTCCGCCTGACCGTCCTTACCCTTGCGCACCACCGACACCAGGCCTTCCTTGAAGAACCCGTACTTCACGTAAATCTCCTTGAGCAGATCCAACAGCGAACCTTTCCCCGTGAATTTGGCCCACGCCGCACACTCGGCCACCAGCGAAGCGCTCGCCACCGCATCCTTGTCCCGCACGGCATCCCCGACCAGGAAGCCGTAGCTCTCCTCGCCGCCGCCGATAAACTGTTTCTTCCCTTCGTTCTCGCGAATCACCGCCGCGATGAACTTGAAGCCCGTCAGCACATCATAGCATTCCACTCCGAAAGACGCCGCAATCCGCGCGATCAGTTCCGTCGTGACGACAGTCTTTACAACAAACTCCTTACCCTCGTTCGGATGCAGTTTACCCAGCTCTTTCCACCGCTCCAACAGGTAATAGGTCAGCAACGTCCCCGTCTGGTTTCCATTCAGCAACAACATCCCCCCGCCATCAGCCGCCGCCTGTCGCACCGCGATCCCGATACGGTCGGCATCCGGATCGGTCGCAATCACCAAGTCCGCCCCCGTCTCATCCGCCTTGGCCAGCGCCAACTTCAGCGCCGACGGTTCCTCCGGGTTCGGCGACACCACCGTAGGGAAATTCCCGTCGTTCACATCCTGCTCCGGCACATGGATCACATTCTCGAACCCATACCGCTTCAATGCCGCCGGCACCAGCCGCACCCCGGTCCCGTGGATCGGCGTATACACGATCTTCATATCCCGGTTCGCCTTCACCGCCTCCGGCGACAGCGACAGCCCTGCCACCATATCCAAGTACGCCTTGTCCACATCTTCACCGATAGAGATGATCTTCCCTTCCCCGCCGCTGAAACGCACCTGCGAAATATCCGAGATCTTATTCACCTCATCTATAATATTGGTATCGTGCGGCGCAATCACCTGCGCCCCGTCGTTCCAGTACGCCTTATAGCCGTTATACTCCTTCGGATTGTGCGAAGCCGTCACCACCACACCGCTCATGCAATGCAGGTACCGGATTGCAAAACTGAGCTCCGGCGTCGGCCTGAGCGCATCGAACAGATAAACCGTAAACCCGTTGGCCGCAAAGACATCCGCCGTCGTTTTGGCGAACAGGTCGCTATCGTTCCGGCAATCATGCGCCACCGCCACTTTGATCTCCTGCCCGGGGAACGACTTCTTAAGATAATTGGCCAGCCCCTGCGTCGCCATCCCCACCGTATAGACATTCATCCGGTTTGTCCCCACACCCATAATCCCCCGCAAGCCTCCCGTACCGAACTCCAACGTCTGGTAGAACGACTCCGTCAGCTCTTTCGGGTCGCTTTCCATCATTTTCCGGACAGCCGCCTTGGTCTGCTCGTCATATCCGCCATCGAGCCATTGCCGAGCCCGCTCGGCCACGATCTTATCCACGTTATTTTCCATAATATTGTGAAATTTATTATTTCTACCTGAAGTAAAATCTTACGTAATTATCCTCTACAAATTTAATGCTTTTCCCCGGACAAACAACCCCTTTTTTCCGACATATGATTTACTCGACCGGATAGCCGGAGACAAATCCCGCCAAAACTCATTTCCCTGCAAAATTCCGAACTTCCAGCCTTTGATCCGAAATTTTATATAAAAAATTCACAAAACATACAAACATTTACTTATACCAAAATCCACCCGACCATCCCTAAAATATCAATTACCAAACAATTGCCTCGGGAGCCCGAAAACTTATAGTCAAACTATCAAAAAAAACAATCCCGAAGCGTTTTTTTTATTCCGATTTATTCCACACTTTTGTACGACCAAAAGTAGTCAACCGTTGCTTGCGGCGAACGCAAATCTATTGAATTTGAATTAAATGGCCTCCGGCGAGATTTTAGAAGAAAGATACAATGCTATTTGGCAGAACTGCCTGAGCCTGATCAAAAGTCAGACTTCGGACGACGAGTTCGTCAAATGGTTCAAACCCATGGTACCGCTGAGTTTCGATGGGGAAAATCTTCGTATCCGCGTGCCGAACCAGAGCCATGTTCAATATATCGAGCAGAACTACATTTCGATGCTCCGGCCGATCATCCGCGAAGAGTTTGGGGTGAAGACCAGGCTGCATTACGCCATTCCCAATGCCGCACCGGCGGCGCGGCAGCATGCCAACGGGAACGCGTCCTTATATAGCCAGACCGATACCTCCACGATCAAGAACCCGTTCATTATCCCGGGGATCAGGAAAGTGACCTTCGACTCGCAGCTCAATCCGGAGCTAACGTTCGAGAACCATATCGAGGGGGACTGCAACCGGCTGGCGAGGTCTGCGGGCATTTCGATCAGCGTGGCGCCGGGAAAAACCTCGTTCAACCCGCTCTTCATCTACGGGAATTCGGGACTTGGGAAAACCCATATCGCTCAGGCGATCGGGCTGGCCATTAAGGAACGGGATCCGGAATGCAAAGTACTGTATGTGAGCTCCAACCGGTTTCAGAACCAGTTCCAGACAGCCGCATGGCGGGGCGAGCTGAACGACTTCATCCAGTTCTACCAGATGATCGACGTGCTGATTATCGACGACATCCAGGAACTGGCGGGAAAACCGGGGACACAGAATATATTCTTCAATATTTTCAGCCATTTACGGATGCTGGGTAAGCAGCTTATCCTGACTTCCGACCGGCCGCCGGTGGAGTTGACCGACATCGAAGAACGGCTCATCACCCGGTTCAAGTGGGGCTTATCCGCGCAGCTGACGCCGCCGGACCTGGCTACGAAAATCGACATTCTCAGGCACAAATGCCGGAAGATGGGACTTGACGCGGGGGATGACGTGATCCAGTTCCTTGCTCAGAATATCAAGGCGAACGTCCGGGAGATCGAAGGGGCATTGACTTCGCTGGAGGCGCATTCGCGGCTTTTGGGGAAACGCATCACACTGGAGCTGACCCGGACGGTGATGCGGGACATCGTCAAGATCGAAACGCGCGAGATCACAGTCGATTCGATCATCGAACTGACCTGCCGGACACTGAAAATCGAAAAAGAGGTTCTGTTGTCGGCCAAGCGCACCCGCGAAGTGGCGCAGGCAAGGCAGATCGCGATGTATTTGTGCAAGCAGCACACGAAGACGCCGCTGTGCGGAATCGGATCGGCCTTGGGCGGGAAAAACCACGCAACGGTTCTGCATGCCTGCAAAACGATCCCGAACCTCATCGAAACCGACAAGATCATCCGGCAGCAGGTCGAAGAGATCGAACGGCAGCTGCGATAATCCGTTAATTCTTTCGGTGTGACAAAAAACGACCCGTGCCGCATACAGGTGGCACGGGTTTTGTATTTAAATAAGCCGACGCTTCAACTCACGGGTCTGGGAGTGCCTTCACGACCTCCTCACCTATGGCAAGTAAGCGCCATCAAAACTTGTCATCAGTAGTTGCACCCTCACTCTGTACACCATACGGAACTGAATGTGCGGTACGATGAAAGCCAAAAGGGGACATATGTCCCCTTTTTTATTTAATACTTCGCGTTTGCCACTACCTGCTGGGACAACCGTTTTTTACCTTCGGTTTGCCTGCTTCCTCGTTGCGCCTCGGTTGTAAAAAGCTGGTCCATCGGATTTCCGGGATGTGTTTCTTTAAAGTCTTCGCGTCAGCGGTCGGGCCCAACCCCCGACGGAGGGCCGCAATATTCGCGATACTCATTTGCGACTCCACTGGCTCTCCGGCCCTAATCACCCGTCGAAACTGATGCTTGCGGAGCTAAAACAAGCGTAACGCGGTGCAGCCCTCGGCCCGAGGTGGATTCGGGTTGCAAAAGTCGGAGCCAGCGAGGCCAAAACAAGCGCAGCACAGTTGCGGCCCTCCGCCGGGGGTGGCTCCGACCCGCACGGCTCGCTACGCTCGCCGCAGAAACGGGTAATTACAACCAGAGCATCTCGTTGGGATGCTCTCGAAAGTTTGACTTCAGACTTCCTCGTTGCGCCTCAGCCAAGCGTACCGGCCCGTTGGGTTTCCGGCGACAGCTCTTCGGTTCTTCTTTAAAAACCTACAATGCGGGAAGGATCAATTAAAATAGAGATAGAAACCCCACGGCGGCAGGTAGAAATGGGCACCGCTGCGCAGCGAAGCCATCTCCCGCGACCCTAACTGGCGATACTCCCCGTTGAAATCATCGTCATGGAACTCCAGATCCGCATGGTCGCCCGAAAAATTGAACAGCCCGAACACGACACTGTCCCCCAGCCGTCGTTTGACCGCAAACACCTTATCCGGCAGCGAATTGTCCACCGCATACATATCCCCGCCTTGCACCCCTCCCCGCAAAGCCGGCAACGAATGCCGCAACTTATTCAACTCCCGGTAAAACTCCTCGAACTCGCCCCCCAGGCCCGACCAATCCACCGAATCTTTCTCGAAAAACTCCAGCTGGCGGTCCGAAGCCGCCTCCTGACCGTTATAGATCAGCGGCAGGCCCGGCAGCAGATACATCAACGCCGCCATCTGTTTCGTCGCCGCGCCGTACCGCCGGAACTCCGAGCCGTTCCAGGAATTCTCGTCATGGTTTGACGTGAACCGCAGCCGCAAAGCATCCATCGGATACGCCTCCGCCTGTTGCATCAATTTACCCCGTAAAACCTCCGCCGGATTCTGTACCTTTCCCTGGGCAATATCCACCGTCAGGTGGTGCACCTCCCAGGCATAAGTCGCGTCGAAAGCCGCCGAGTGGAACTCCGGCCCCTCCGCCTCCGCCAACATAAACAGCCCGCGCGACTGCGCGTCCATAAAAGCCTCCAGCTCCGGCACGCAGGCATTCCAGAAGTCGATCGGCTCCAGCATCGCCATGTCCACCCGGAAACCGTCTATCGCCGTCTCGCGGAGCCAGAACAACATCGCATCCGTCATACCCCGGCGCATTTGCGGATTATCGTAATCCAGCTGCGCCGCATCCGACCAGTCGTACGGCGTCGCGATCTCGCCCCTCTCCGGGTCATACTTGTACCAGTCCGGATGCTCGTGCGTCCACACCGCATCCCGCGACGTATGGTTCGGCACCCAGTCCAGAATCGCCCGCATACTCAGCCTGTGTACCTCGTCCACCATAGCCTTGAACTCGTCGAACGTCCCGAACTCCGGATTCACCGCACAATAGTCCCGGATCGAATAATAGCTGCCCTGCGAACCCTTACGCCGCTCCTCTCCGATCGGATAGATCGGCATGAACCAAAGGATATCCACCCCCAGCTCTTTGAGCCTCGGCAACTGTTCACGGACAGCCGCAAAATTCCCTTCGGCCGAAAACTGCCTGACATTCACTTCATAGACCACCGAATTATACGCCCACTCGGGATGCCGCTTACAAGCCGGCGGCTGACAACGGTACAATAACTGCCCCATCGCTTTACAATTTTATTTGAATCCCCGCATTGTCAATGCGATACGAAGCCCCACCCGCCACGATCTCCGCCGCCGCGCCGTTCACCGACTTCACCTCCAGCCCATCCGCCGTAACGGAGAACCTCAGTATCGCACCCCTGTAATGCAATTTGAATACCAAAGATGTCCAGCCCTCCGGCAGCCGCGGCACCACATGCAGCCGTCCGTCCGTCCCGATCCGCACGCCCCCGAACCCCTCGATCACCGACAGCCACGACCCCGCCATGCTCGTAATATGCAGCCCCTCATGAACTTCCCGATTATAATCATCCAAATCCAGCCGTGCCGTCCGCAGATATAGTTCGTATGCCTTTTCAGCGTGCCCCACGAGCGAGGCAAGGATCGAATGGACACATGGCGACAACGACGACTCGTGCACCGTCCTCGGCTCGTAGAAATCGAAGTTCCGCGCAATCGTCGCCTCGTCGAACAGCTCCTGGAAAAAGTACAAGCCCTGCAACACATCCGCCTGCTTGATAAAACAGCTCCGCAAGATTCGGTCCCACGACCAGTGCTGGTTGATCGGCCGCTGCACCGCAGGTATCTCCTCCGCCATGACCTGCTCCTTGTCCATATACCCCTCCTGTTGCAGGAAGACGCCCCCGTCGTCCGTCGACCATTCCGGCAGGAACATCCCCTCCGCCACTTCGCGCCACCGCGCGAACTCGTCTTTCCCGGCATTCAGGCCCGTTTTACCGGCAATCCGCCGGTACTCTTCCGGATCATTATCCGACACATACCGCGCCGCCTCTGCGGCATACCGCAAGCACCAGGCTGCCAGAAAGTTGGTGTACCAGTTGTTATTGACATTGTTCTCGTACTCGTTCGGCCCCGTCACCCCCAGGATGACATACCGCCCTTTCGGAACCGAGTAGGTCGCCCGCTGCGTCCAGAACCGCGCAATGCCGATCAACACCTCCAGCCCTCCCTGTACCAGATAATCCTGCGTTCCCGTGTAGCGGCAAAAATTGTAGATCGCATAGGCGATCGCCCCGTTGCGGTGGATCTCCTCGAAGGTGATCTCCCATTCGTTGTGGCACTCCTCGCCCGTCATCGTTACCATCGGATAGAGCGCCGCCCCGTCCGTAAAACCCAGTTTCTCCGCATTTCGTATCGCCTGCGGCAGCTGGTGGTAACGATACAGGAGCAGTTGCCGCGCCACCGTTTCTCCGCTGGTACAGAGGTAGAACGGCAGGCAGTATGCCTCCGTGTCCCAATAGGTGCTTCCCCCGTACTTCTCCCCCGTAAACCCTTTCGGCCCGACGTTGAGCCGGCTGTCCCGCCCCGTGTAGGTCTGCAAAAGCTGGAAAATGCAGAAGCGTATTCCCTGCTGCGCCCGGTCGTCCCCTCCGATCACCACATCGCACCCCTCCCACTTCCCGGCCCAGGCCCGCTCGTGCGCTTCGAGCACCGCCTCGAACCCCCGCTCCAAACCTTTTTCCGCCACACTGCAAGCTGCCCCGGCCACCTGCAACCGGTCGTGATTGAGCGACGAAGCAACCCCCACGAACTTGTCCAGCACCACCGAATCCCCCGCATCCAAAGCTCCACAGAACCGTTCGGCCACCCGATCCCCCACCGACACGTTTTCGCCCGCAAGCGCTTTGCCTGCGTAAGACACCACCGTTCGCTGCGCCCAGCACACCTCGAATCCCGTCTTTTTCGTCCGCATCGTCAGCGCGTAATCCGGCCCGTCCGCCGACACCGGTTCCCAGAATTTCTCGTCGTAATTGGCATCCTCGTTCCGGACATCCCCCTCCACGAACGCCGTCATCGACACCTCTGCCGAACCCGACAACAGAGTCAGCTTATAGGAAACCGCCCCCAGCTCCGGCTCCGCCATCGACACCAGACGCCTCGCCTCCGCCTCCACCCGGATACCGTTCGGCAACACAGCCGTATAAGCCCGTGTCAGCAGCCCCCGCCGCATATCCAATTCCCGCCGGAACTCCTCTACACGGCAGGCGGCCAAATCCAGCCGTACCCCACCCACATAAATATCCACCCCAGGCCAGAACGCCGAGTTGAGCACCTTAGCGAAATACTCCGGATAACCGTTCTTCCACCAGCCTACCCGAGTCTTATCGGGATAAAAGATGCCGCCGATATAGTTTCCCTGCAACGAACGACCGCCGAAATGCTCTTCGAAATTCGCACGCCCCCCCATCGTCCCGTTCCCGATGCTGAACAGACTTTCCGAAGCCATGCACGCGCGCGCATCTTGCGCATCGAACCCCGTTTCGACGATCTTCCACGGATCGATCTCCAACCTGCGGTCACTCATTTTCGTATCGTATTTAATTGATCCCTGATCTCCGTCCACTCGATCCCAGCGAAGCCCGGAATGACCAAATCCGCCTCTTTCAGCACCTCCGGACAGCCGACCCCCACGCCGTACATTCCGCCCGCATGGGCCGCCTCGATACCCGCCACCGCATCCTCGAAAACCACGCATTCCCCGGTCGAAACGCCCCCCAATAAAGCTGCGCACTTGAGGAAAACTTCCGGATCGGGTTTCGTCCGGCTGACCATCGTCCCGTCTACCACCGCGTCGAACAGTTCCCCGACCCCCAGCCGTGCCAAGATGATCCCGGTATTCTTACTGGCCGATCCCAGCGCCGTCCGCACCCCGTCCGCCCGCACTTCCTCTAAGAAAGGGAGAACCCCCGGCAAAATCTCGTCCGGTGTCATCCGCGAAATATACTCCACATACCACCCATTCTTCCGCGCCGCCATCTCTTCTTTCTCCTGCGGGGAAAACCGTTCCTGCATACCGCCGACCTCCAGCAATATGTCGAGCGACCGCATCCGGCTAACCCCTTTCAGACGCTCGTTGTCGGCCTCGGAGAATCCGAATCCCAGCTCCGCCGCCAGCCGCCGCCAGGCCTGGTAATGATATTTCGCCGTGTCGACGATCACGCCGTCCAAGTCGAACAGTGCCCCACGTATCATAGTCGAGAATAGATTTGTCTGACGTAAAGATACGAAAAAAGGGCTCCCCTGCCGCAGTAAGGCAAGGAGCCCCTAAAAAATTATCCGCCGTATTCCAGGATTAAAGCAGCTTGTTGAGCTTTTCGGCCAAAGCCGCTTTGGTCGTAGCCCCGACCTGTTTGTCCACGACTTGCCCCCCCTTGACGAAGATGATCGTCGGGATATTCCGGATCGAGAACTGCGCCGCGATCTCGTCGTTCGAATCCACATCGCACTTTCCGATAATAGCCTTGTCGGCATAATCGTTCGCAAGCTCCTCGACGATAGGCCCGACCATGCGGCACGGCCCGCACCATTCCGCCCAGAAGTCGATCACCACCGGTTTGTCCGAAGCCATAATTTCCTTGAAGTTGGCCGAATTGATCTCTAATGCCATAACGAATTCAGTTTTTAGATGTTATCCGATTGAAATTTAGTTCTTCCCCATGCAAAAAGCATACAAATCTAATCAATTTATCCGGTATTTGAAACCGTAGTCGTCCAGCAGCCCCACCACCTGCGCGTTCAGCTCGATCTTCGGCGTGCGCGTGCGAAGGGCCACCTTGACCCCGCTCTCCGGGTCGAAAATATGGAACAGCAGCGACACCTGCCCCGCCGACGCGGCCGCCGTGCTCGACAGGTCTGCGATAAACCCGGTGGACAAATCCTGCACCGGCACCGTCACCACCAGCTCCCGAATGTCGCTCTCCATCACCTCCGCCAGGCTCTTCATGCTCCTGATCACGATCTCCATCTCGCCCGGCCGGAAACGGCTCATCTGCACCCGCCCCTTGATGAGAATCGAATTTTGTTCGAAACAGAACGAGTGGAACGTCTCCCAGTCCTTGCTCCACAGCATAAAAGTATGGCTTCCGCTGAAATCCTCGACCGTGAACCGCCCGTAAGGTTTCCCCGTTTTGGTGGTCAGGTACTGCGCCGAGGTGACCATCCCCGCCACCGTGAAATCGCGCTCCCGCATCGACGAGAGGTCGTCCAGCTCGCTCACCGTGTTGGAGCAATAGTTTTCGATCAGTATCCGGTAGTCGTCCAGCGGGTGCGACGAAAGGTAGATGCCCACCACTGCTTTCTCTTTCTCCAGCGTTTCGAGCTTGCCCCACGTCTCCGCGCACGGGATCTCCGGCTTCTGCACCATCACGCCCGACATCATGTCCCCGAACAGGCTGTTTTGCTTCTGCGCCCGCTCCGCCTGCACCAAGCTCCCGTACCGGATCAGCGATTCGATAAACGAAGTCCCTTTATTGTCCTGGGCAAAGAACTGGCTCCGGTGAAACGGCGCGATCGAGTCCAACGCTCCCTCCAAGGCCAGACATTCGACGTTCTTCTTATTGACTGTCTGCAAGTTGACCCGTTCCACAAAGTCAAAAATGTCCTTGAAATCCCCGTTCGCCTTCCGTTCGTCCAGGATCGCCTGCACCGCATTCTCCCCTAAGCCCTTGATCCCCCCCATCCCGAAGCGGATATTCTGCTCGCTGTCCACCGAGAAGTGGTGCCGGCTCTTATTGACATCCGGCCCCTTGACCGGCGCCCCCATGCGCTTGCACTCGTCCATAAAGAAGCTGATCTTCTTGATGTCCGACAAGTTGCGGCTCAGCAGCGCCGCCATAAACTCCGCAGGATAGTGCGCCTTAAGGTACGCCGTCTGGTACGAGACATAGGCGTAGCACGTCGAGTGCGACTTGTTGAACGCATACTGCGCGAACGCCTCCCAGTCGCCCCATATCTTCTCGCACACCGGCTCCGGATGGCCTTTGGCCACCGCCCCTTTCAGGAAATCCCCCTTCATCTTGTCCAGCACGTCCTTTTTCTTCTTCCCCATCGCCTTACGCAGCGTGTCGGCCTGCCCCTTGGTGAACCCCGCCAGCTTCTGCGACAAGAGCATCACCTGTTCCTGATAGACCGTAATGCCGTATGTATCCTCCAGATACTCCGCCATATCCGGCAGGTCGTAGGTGATCGGTTCCCGGCCGTGCTTGCGCGCGATAAAGTTCGGGATATACTCCATCGGCCCCGGCCGGTAAAGGGCGTTCATGGCGATCAGGTCTTCGAACCGGTTGGGTTGCAATGCTCTGAGGTGCTTTTTCATCCCCGGCGACTCGAACTGGAACAGCCCCGTCGTCTCCCCGTTGGAGTAAAGCTCGAATGTCTTCCTGTCATCCAGCGGAATGGAGTCTATATCCACCTCGATTCCCTTCGACTCCTTCACGTTCTCGACTGCATCCTTGATAATGGACAAAGTTTTCAGCCCCAGGAAGTCCATTTTGATCAGCCCCGCATCCTCCACCAGGCTCCCCTCGTACTGCACCACGAACAGTTCTGCATCCTTGGCCGTCGAGATGGGTGCGAACTTCTCCAGGTCGTCCTGCCCGATAATGATCCCGCAGGCGTGCACCCCTGTCTGCCGCACCGACCCCTCCAGTTTCTCGGCATAGCGCAGCGTATCCCGGATCAGCGGATTGTCCGACTCGCGCTCGGCCGCCAGCTCCGGCACCTCTTTGTACGCCTTTTCGAGCGTCGTGCCCGGCTTTTCCGGCACCAGTTTCGACAGCCGGTCGCTTTCGGCAAGAGGTAATTTCTGCACCCGCGCCACATCCTTGATCGACGACTTCGCCGCCATCGTCCCGAACGTGATGATATGCGCCACCCGCTTCTGCCCATACTTCTGCACCACGTAGTGCATCACGTCCTCGCGCCCGTCTTCGTCGAAGTCGATATCTATATCGGGCAGCGATATACGTTCCGGATTGAGAAAACGCTCGAACAGCAAGTCGTATTCGATCGGATCGATATTGGTGATTTTCAGGCAGTATGCCACCACCGACCCCGCCGCCGACCCACGTCCCGGCCCCACCGACACCCCGATCTCCCTCGCCGCCCGGATAAAGTCCCACACGATGAGAAAATAACCCGGGAACCCCATCCATTCGATCGTCTTCAATTCGAAGTCGATCCGCTCTTTGATTTCATTCGTAAGCCTATTCCCCGGATACCGTTTTTCCGCCCCCTGCCAGACGATATGCCGCAAATAGAGGTACTGCCGCGCCGTCAGCAGCAGCTCTGCCACCTGTTCCGAGATCTCCCCGATCTCCGCCTCCGAAACGCAGGCGTTCAGCCGCGCCGTCATGGCGCCCAGCTCCTCGGGTTTATCCTTATAGATCTTGCCGAGTCCCACCTCGATCGACTTCTTGAGCGGCTCCAGCTCCACCACGTAATCGTCGGGCAGCAGGAAATTCGGCATGTACGGTTTGTGGCTCAGCGAGTAATCCTCGATCTTGTCCACGATCTCCTGCGTGGTAGCCAACGCTTCCAGATTGTCCGGAAAAAGCGCAGCCATCTCGTCATAGCTTTTGAGGTACTCCTGCCCCGTGTAGCGCATCCGCTGGGGGTCGTCCAGGTCGCGCCCCGTACTCAGGCAGATCAACCGGTCGTGTGCCGGGGCGTCGTCCGCTGCAATGTAATGCACGTCGTTCGTGGCGATATATTTGATGCCGTGTTTCTCCGCCAATTCGAGCAGCGCCTTGTTTACCGTCACCTGGTGGTCATAGACCTTCGCGTCCCGTTCCGGATCGCCTGTCCTATGGGCCTGCAATTCCAGGTAATAGTCGTCCCCGAACAGGTCGTGGAACCACTTCACCGCCGCATCTGCCCCGGCCATATCCCCTTTCATGATACGCTGCGGTATCTCTCCCCCCAAACATGCCGAACAGCAGATGATCCCCTCGTGGTACTTTTCGAGCAGCTTCTTGTCGACGCGCGGATTGTAATAGAACCCCTCTGTCCACGCATAC
>CAZAPI010000032.1:0-12961 GCA_964486945.1 uncultured Rikenella sp.
TGCCGCCCCTTCGAGGCTGACGGCCGAAATTCCGACCCGCACTTCCAGTTCTTTGGAATGGCCCTCCGGAAAAACGGCCAGCACGACCCGTTCTCCCTGGCCGGATTTAACCTGTGCGGTATCGGCGCCGTCGATGCGAGCCCGGATCTCCCGAATCGGCTCCGAAAACTCGGCCCGAAAAAAAATCGTGTGATCCGTCGCCCAGCCGTTGGACCGACGCCACCCTTCGATGGTATGGTCGTCCACTTGGCGGAATGCGGCGCTGCGGACATTGTCCTGGATCCCGTGCCGCAGGTCGACGATAATATGCCGGTTCGTGGCGCTGCCGAACGTATAGCGGTGCACGCCGGTATGCGGAGTCGCCGTCAGCTCGGCCTTGACGCGCGGGTCTTCGAGGTAGACGCTGTAATATCCGGCCCGCGCCTTTTCGCTCTTGCGGCTAAACCGCGAGCGGTAGCCACCGTCAGGATCGGCCTTGGTGCCGGGCTCGAATTCGACGGGCCCGGATGCGGGCATGAACAGGATGTCCCCCAGGTCGGCGCCGCCGGTGCCGCTCAGGTGGGTGTGCGAAAAGCCGATGATGCTGGAATCGCAGGCATGGTAGCCGGAACACCAGTCCCAGCCTTCGGTATCGGTGTCGGGCGACAATTGCACCAGCCCGAAAGGCGTAGTGGCTCCGGGGAAAGTATGCCCGTGGGCATCTGTCCCGATAAAAGGATCGACATATGAGGCGGGGGAGCGGCGGTCGCACGCAGACAAAAGGACCGCCGATGCGGCGATCAACAGGAGTTTTTTCATATGGTTCTGGTCAGTTCAGGGCAAATATATTGAATTTTAATCCTACTTTTATATTTCAAACTAACAGAAGACTGAATTTAGTATGGAATTGTCATTGCAGGCACCCGCACACTGGAGCGATTACGAATTGCTGGACAGCGGGGGGGGGCGAAAACTGGAGCGTTTCGGCGGGGTGGTCGCGGCCCGTCCGGAACCGCAGGCGCTGTGGCCGCCGTCCCTGCCCCAGGCAGAGTGGGAGTCGCGCGCGGGGGCGGTTTTCCGTAAAAACAAGGGGAGTGAGGACAAGGGCGAATGGATCCTGAAGAGGGGAACGCCGCAGCAATGGTTCGTCGATTACCGCAATCCGGCGGGACTGAACCTGAAGATGCGGCTGGGGCTCACTTCGTTCAAGCATGTGGGGATCTTCCCGGAACAGGCGGCCAATTGGGACTATATTTTCGAAACGGTTCGCGGCTTGCGGGCGGCAGGTGTGGAGCATCCGGCGGTGCTGAACCTGTTCGCCTACACGGGAGGGGCTTCGCTGGCGGCCTGCGCGGCGGGGGCGCAGGTGACGCATGTGGACTCGGTCAGACAAACGGTAAGCTGGTCGCGGGAAAACATGGAGGCTTCGGGGCTGGACGGGATCCGCTGGGTGGTGGAGGATGCGCTGAAATTCGTGCGGCGCGAGGTGCGGCGGGGGCACAGGTACAACGGAATCATCCTCGATCCGCCGTCGTACGGACGGGGTGCGGATGGGGAAAAGTGGGTGCTGGAGGAGCATATCGGCGAGATGCTGTCGCTGTGTGCGGAATTGCTCGAAAATACGGGCTGTTTCGTGGTGCTGAACCTCTATTCGATGGGGCTTTCGGCGCTGCTGGCGCGGACGCTGGCGGAGGCGTCGTTCCCCCAACTGACCGACGCGGAAGCGGAACAGGGCGAATTGTTCGTCCCGGACTCTTTCGGCAAGTGTCTCCCGCTCGGTGTCTTCCTCCGATTCCGCAAATAACCGTCCGGTTTTTCACTGCCTACTGTGCGGAACTGTTCTCTTTATGAACAACCGACGTTGCCCGCGAGCCCAGAGTCCGTTTTCGAACTCCGGGCTCGCGGCGAGGAGGAAAACAGCAGTTAGCGAGGACCGGAAAGCCGACACTCGAAGCAAGAGTAGAGCCCGCTCGCAGTCTCTGCCTATCAGGAGGAGGGAGGCGATGCCGATCTTTTTGAGATGCCCCACGCATCTCCGGAGCCTGTTGGGTGCCCGGTTGTCATGACACGAGCAGGGCCGCTAAGGTATCGATTACCTTAGCGGCCCTGCTCGTGTAATTATATGAAAGATTGCAGAGCCTGAGGAGTAGCGTAGCTGGCTCGAAAAGTTCTTCGGTTCTTTTTTCAACCGACGCTGTCAGCGCGGGCAAAGCGGGCTTGAACGCTCTGCCGAGCGGCGAGAAGGAAGACTGAAGGTCAACCAAGAACAGTCACACACGGCCGGGCAATGAAAAACCGGAGGGTTAAACTACTGCATCACGGACCGGGGGCGGTTTTCCGGCGCCGCACCGAACTCCTCGTTCGGCTGCGGCCCCATCGTTAACTTCAGCTCGCCACCGTCCATAATATCCCGGTATGTGATATACGCCTTGGGGTACGGTTTGCCGTTCAGCGTCGCCGACTGGATATAGATATTCTCCGGCCCGTTATTCTCCGCCACCACCGTGAACGTCTTCCCGCCCGACACCGTGAACGTCACCTTGTCGAACACCGGGCTACCCAGCACGAACGCCCCGTTGGCCGGATTCGCCGGATAGAAGCCCAGCGCGTTGAACACATACCACGCCGACATCTGGCCCGCATCCTCGTTTCCGCACAAACCGTCCACCCCGTCCGTGAAAAACTCGTCCATGATCTGCCGCGCCAGCTTGGCCGTTTTCCACTGCTTGCCCAGATAGGCATACGCATAGATCGTCGAATGATTCGGCTCGTTGCCCTGCGCATACTGCCCGATCAGGCCCGAAATGTCCGGCGAAGCGTCCGGACCGCCGTCGTACGGCACCGTGAACGTGCTGTCCAGCTTAGCCTCCGCCGCCTCCGGGCTGGGGAACAGCGCGAACAGCCCCTCGAAATCGTGCGGCACCAGCCACGTATACTGCCAGGAGTTCCCCTCGCAGAAATCGTCCCCGCGGTGCGTCGAATAGTCCGGATTGAACGGCGTGCGCCAGCTGCCGTCGGCCAGTCTGCCCTTCATGAAGCAGTCCGTCGTATCGAAATAGTTCCTGTAATTCTTCGAACGTTCGATGAAATAGTCGTAATCCTCCTGTTTGCCCAGCTTTTTGGCCGCCTGCGCGATGCTCCAGTCGCTGATGCAGTACTCCAGCGCCTTGGCCACCGATTCCCCCTCCTCGTCAGCCGGGATATAGCCCCGCTCGCGCACCTGTTTCAGGCCGCGTTCGTTCAGCCGCGAATACATCGCGATCGCCCCGTAAGCCTTTTCCATATCGAAGCCCGGAATATCTTTCAGGATAGCGTCCGCGATGACCTGCACCGACGAGAACCCCACCATGCAGTCCGTCTCGTTTCCCACCAGATGCCAAACCGGCACCTTGCCCTGCTGTTCGAATATGTGAATGAACGTGTTCACGAAATCGCCCACCCGTTCCGGCACCATGATCGTGTAGAGCGGATTCGCCGCCCGATAGGTGTCCCACAGCGAGAAAATCGTGTAGACATCGGTCGTATCCTGGTACGTGCGGCCGTTCGCCCCGCGGTACTCGCCCGTCACGTCGTTGAAGATCGCCGGGAAGAACGAAGCGTGGTAGACTGCCGTGCAGAATGTCCGCAGGCGGGCCGTATCCTCGGTTTCCACGCTCATGTGCCCCAGCAGGTCGTTCCAGGCCTTGCGCGCCGCCGAACGGGTTTCGTCGAACGAACGGCCTTCGGCCTCCGCCGCCAGGTTCTCCTCGGCCCCGGCCACGCTCACGCCCGAGATCCCCACACGGACCTCGATCCGGCCTCCCTCCGGCATCGGCCCGAAATCGAGCACCCCGTAAGCATCCGGCATGACGAGTGTCCGCTCCGGCTGGTTATCCTTTGCCGGAACGACTGTCGTATCGGCATAAACGGTCAGGCTTTTGAAAGGTTTCGAGAATTCGGCCACGAAATAGACCCGGTCGTCCGGCGCCCAGCCCCTCGACAGGCGGTAGCCCTCGACGGTCGAGTCGTTCACGGCGACCATTTTCAACTCCCGGGCTACGTCCCAGCCGATACCGTTGAACAGGTTGATCAACACCCGGGCCGAATCGGTGGCCGGGAAAGTATAGCGGTGAAACCCGGTTCGCGGCGTGGCAGTCAGTTCGGCGTCGATCCCGTAACGGTCCAGCCGGGTCTTATAGTACCCCGCCTGCGCGTCCTCGTTGGCGTGCGAATAGGGCGACAGGTACGTCTGCGCCTTGACCGGCAGGGCCACAGCGCCCGTCAGCGGCATCAGGAGAATATCCCCCTTGTCGCCGATCCCGGTGCCGCTCAGGTGGGTATGCGCGAAGCCGATCACCGTGGTGTCGCTGGCATGGTAGCCCGAGCACCAGTCCCAGCCCTCCGTGATATTGGTCGGTCCGAGCTGCACGCCTCCGAACGGAACGTTGGCGCCGACAAAAACATGGCCGTGGCCGCCGGAACCGATCGTGGGATCGACAAAACGGGCGAGGTCCCGTTCTTCGCCCGTTGCGGAAGTGCACGAAGTGGCGGCAACCGCCAGTGTAGCGGCGCCCAAAACGACGCTAAGTGTGTTTCTGAACATAGTTTTAAGAGGTTTCCTGCTTGAGTCGGTGATAGTAATGAGTCAAAGATAGGTATTTCAATCCTTATTTTCCGCATGCCCTCCGCCCTCTTGTTTCCGTCCCAAGGGGGGCACGCCTTTACATCATAGAGGTAACCGGCTTCCGAAAAAGGACTGTCGTCTTACTTAAAAAACATACGATCCTGGCAAACAGCAGCAGTCCTGGCAGTCGATCCGGTCAACGGGATGGGATTGTTCCAACACCTCGAAGTTTTCTATGAGAACAAAATCCCGTTCACGGTTTTCGCCGTGGCCGGGAGCAAGGAGGTCAAGACCGATTCGGGGATGGGGCTGACGGTGAACGACGCGGTCGCCGACCTGAAAGGGCGCGAAGAGGGATACGAGGCGGTGGCCTTCTCGTGCGGCGATGCCGTGCCGGTATTCCGGCAACATGCCGGGAAACGCAAGCCGGAAACCAGGGCATAACCCTGTCGCCGGCTCTGTTTATTCTTTCACCGTCAGTTCCAACACCCCGCCGTTCATAATATCTTCCCACGTAATGAACGGGACGCCCAGCGGCTGCCCGTTCAGCGTCATCTTCTCGATCAGGTGATGCTCCGCCGACACCCCCGGCGCCCGCACCGTGAACGTCTTGCCGTTCGGCAGCCGGAGGACCGACTCCTCGAACAGCGGCGTGCCGACCGCATAGTTCAGGCTCACCGGATCGACCGGATAGAAGCCCATGGCGCTGAAAACATACCACGCCGACATCTGGCCGCAATCTTCGTTGCCGCACAGCCCCTCCGGCGCATTGGCATACTGTGTCCGCAGAATCTCGGAAACGTATTTCTGCGTCTTCTCCGGCTTCCCGATGTAGTTGTAGAGGTAGGCCACATGGTGCGACGGTTCGTTGCCGTGCGCGTACTGGCCGATCATCCCGGTCGAAAAAATCGGCAGCGAATCCCCGGCTTCCGGACTTAAAGCGAACATCTCGTCCAGCCGTTTTTCGAACTGCACCGGTCCGCGCATCAGGCGGATCAGCCCCGCCACATCCTGCGGCACCGCCCAAAGGTACTGCCAACCGTTGCTCTCGGTGATATGCTCCGTGTACTCCTTCGGGTCGAAGCCCGGTACCCACTCGCCGTTCAGGAGCCGCGGCTGCATAAAGCCCGATGCCGGCTGGAAGACGTTCATGTAATTTTTCGAGCGGAGCATAAACTCGTTGTACACCGAATCGAGCCCCATCCGCCGCGCCAGCTGCGCGATGCAGTAATCGTCGTAGGCATATTCCAACGTCTTGGACAACGACTCCTTGTCCATATCCGCCGGAACATAGCCTATCTGCTTATAGAGCCCGATGGAGCGGTAGTCGTCCCGGTTGGCCGTCCCTTCGCAGGCCACCAGCACGCGGCTGAGCATCGAATCCGGCAACAGCCCTTTCAATGCCGCCTCGACCAGCACCGGCACCGAGTGGTAGCCGATCATCATGTCCGTCTCGTTGCCCCACAGCGGCCACACCGGCAGCATCCCGTGCTGGTCGTAGAAGTTCAGCATCGAAACGGCCATCTCCCGCACCCGTTCCGGATGCATGAAGGTGTAGAGCGGATGCGCCGCGCGGTAGGTGTCCCACAGCGAGAAGGTGGAATAGTTCCGCGATCCCGGCGTGCCGTCGTGTATCCGTTTGTCAGGTCCGAAATAGCGGCCGTCCACATCATCGAACAGCGTCGGGGCCAGCATCGTCCGGTACAAGGCCGTATAGAACGACACCTGTTCGTCCTGCGTGCCGCCTTCGACCCGGATTTTAGAGAGTTCGCCGTTCCACGCCGCCCGCTGTGCTGTCCGAACGCTGTCGAAATCGAACGTCGGCATCTCTTGGGCGAGGTTTTTCCGCGCTCCGGCGATGTCCACCGCCGAAATGGCGGTCCGTACCAGTACCGGGTCGCCGCCACGGGTATCGAAAACGAAACGTCCGACATGGCTCTTTATTCCGTTATACGTGCTGTCGCGGTGCACCGAGGTCACGGTATCGATGGCATACGAGGTGAACGGCTGCGAGAATTGCGCCACGAAATAGACCCGCTGGTCGGGCGCCCATCCCTCCGAGAGCCGGTATCCCTCGATCGTGCGGTCGTCCACCACCCTGATGGAAGAACCCATCGTGTAGTCCCAGTTCATATGCTTGGCGAGGTTCAGGAATACGGTGGCTTCCCCGGTTTCCGGGAAGGTGTACCGCTGCATGCCGCACCGCTCGGTCGCCACAAGTTCGACTTTCGTATCGTAGTCTTTCAACAGCACGCTGTAATATCCCGCCTGTGCCGTTTCGTCATCGTGGCTGAAAGTGGAATAGACACCCAGCTCGCCCTTGCCTACCTTGAACGGCGGCACGGCGGGCATATAGCTGATATCGTACAGATCGCCCGCCCCGGTGCCGTCGAGGTGGGTATGCGAAAATCCGGCGATGGTGGTGTCGGGCCAGAAATAGCCGGCGATGCGGTCCCAGCCGCTGGTGCCGTTGTCGGGCGAGAGCTGCACCATGCCGAACGGGGCGCTGACGCCGGGATAGACGTTGCCGGGCCCGTCGGTGCCGATCAGGGGATTGACCAGCGACACGAAGTCGTCCCCTTTCGGACCGCTGCCGCCGCACGAAACGGCAAGGAGCGACGCCCCGAGGACTAAGGATATGAGGTTCAGGATTTTCATGGTCAGTCGGGTTAATTTCAGCGGCCTTTGGATATGGGGCCTTTTGCAAAGATAAAATTTTGTCTATACTTATCCTGAATTGTGGCGGCGGTTTTGTTTTGACATACTTTTGATCCCGGCAGCAGATCCGGTAATTTAGCACGGGGAGGGGGTAGAAGTCGATTACCGCGCTGTTTATAACGGCATATAATCGGCAAAACGAAAAGTGCTGTTTTTGCAGAACGAAAAGTACAAAACAATTTGCAAAGCATAGTTTTGAACCAAGTAAGGCCCCTTATTTTTAACTGAGATTGGAATGCTGTTTAAAACAGCGTTTGCGACCGGTTTTCCGGCAGGTAATTACACACCATCCACTCCTCCTGCCTTCTCCGCGAGTCTTTGGAAGCCGAGATGGTGCGTTCGATGCGGTGGATGATCCATCCGTTGCGATCGGCATAGGCGGCGATCGTATCGTTCGGGAACATCGTCAGCATGAATTTCCCTTCGATACGTTCGAGCAACTGGAGGAGACGTTCGAGGTCGGCATCGCCGAAAGTATCCGTGTAGTGACCGCAGTCGCTACCGACGTACGGCGGATCGACGAAGTGGAAAGCCCCCGGGGTGTCGTAACACCCGATGACTTGTAGAGCGTCGCGGTTTTCGAGCGTCACGTTCTCCAGCCTCTTGCACAGATGTTCCGTGAAATCGTCCTTTGCGTTTCGTACCTTCTTGACCATCGTTCCAGTGAAGTCGTATCCGAATGTGCCGTCCAGCATCGAAGCGAACGAGAGTTTCGACAAGGCCCAAACCGCCCACGCCCGCTGCGCCGGTTCGAAGAAGTGGGGATAAGTGTATATGTGGGTGGCGTGGGCGTGCATGTCGCGCGAATGCAGGGTCTTGTCAATCTCGCGCTTGAGATCGGGATAGTAGACCGATGCGCACCAGTAGAAGTTGACCAGTTCGCCGTTCAGGTCGTTGATAATCTCGGCCGGAGCTGGCCGTTTGGCGAACAGCACCGCCGCCCCGCCGCAGAACGCCTCGGTGTAAAGATCATGTGTCGGGATGAGCGGTACGATGTGCTTCAGTATGGTCTGCTTTCCTCCGTAATAGGTGATCGGTGTTCTCATCGTTTTATCAGATTTTGGTTACTTTTGTGTGCTACAATAGGGAATACCCCGCTTGAGGCTTCGGGCCTTCGGTTGGGGTGTTCCCTATTGTAGCAGATTGAGACACCGTTCTATATTATAGAGGCCGGAGGCCTTTTTATTTACGTTCTGAATAAAAGCCTCATCCAACTATACGGTTTTCGTTCTGTCAGATAGTCTTCATTCCAGTCATTGCGGTATGCCTCCTGCTCGAAAGCGATATTCCGGTATGCCGTGCGCCTGTCGACACACAGGCGCACCAGCCACTCCGCGCCGTACCAGACAAAGAACGGCAACCACAGCATTTCCAGTTGTTGGCGGGCATGTATCTCCTCATGTGTCAGCAGCTGACGCGTCGGCACCGTATCCGTGCGCACGAAAATGAACGGCCATACTGTCAGTGCCGCAAAACCGCGGGCGAGAATCAAATCCGAGAATCTGTTTTGAACGATTTTCATTCCTCGCCTCCTTTCTGTTCGGCGGCAGGTTCCGCGTCGCTGTTCTGCAGTTCGCCGTCCGTTTCAGGACCGTCCGCCATGTCCGTCGCTCCCGGTTTCGGCAACTCCTGCCGGATGCGGTCTTTTGCTTCGAGCCAGGCCGCGAACTCGGAATATTCGGGATGGTTACGGGCGAAAGCCTCCAAGGCATCGTACAGCAATTCGTCCGTTTGCATCTGGTACTGCGCGGCACGCTGCGCGCGGATGCACGCTTGCAGCGTTGCCGCCATTGCAGGGGCCGTATCTTCATCCGTCTCTTCCAACGTCATCGGCGTATCTTCCGTAACGACCGACAAAGACAAAGCGCTGGCAACGCTGTTCAGTTTGATCCGGTCTTCGGCGGACATCAGACCAGTAGCCGAAGCGGAGGCCGGGACATCCGCTTTTTTCGCCAGCGCGGCATTCATCGCCTCGGCGGTTACCCAATCGGAATCCGCGGAAAAGGACGAGGCCGTTACGATCGTTCCCGAAGCATCCACATCGCAGACCGTCACGAACGAAGAAACGCCTCCGATTTTTTCGTCTTCGTTTTCGACAATATGGTGTAAATTTCCCTGCAATATGTATTTGCCCCCGTTCGTCGGGTCGCTGTCGCCCATCCACCGAGTAATAACCACCGGTATGATCCAGCCGTTCTTTGTGTCGACCATCACCGCCTCTGCCATCGGATTGCTTCGAATCGCATCGATGTAGGGTTGCATGGCGGTTTTCAACTCATCCCCGGATTTGCTGAAATCCTCCGCATCGATATACACTTTCTGGAGCACCATATTCGGCATATCGGCACCCGTCATTGCCGGGGCGTAGGCAGGATATTCTACCGACATTACCTCGCCCGACGCATCGAACATGATCGTAGCCCCGGCGAATACACCCAAAGGAATTGCTACTCCAGGGCCACCCGGAATGCAGGCCGCTCCATAGGCGGACAGCAACAGGGCCTGTTCCTCTTCTCCCATGTCCTGCGTTATCATCGTCTGGCAGGGAACATCCGCCATTTCTGTTCCTATCCCGAAAGGCATTTCCATAAACAAACGAGAGTTGTCCGGGTCGGTCCGGTATTTTTCCATGACCGGCCCCCACGCTTCGATAAAAGCCTCTTTGTTGGTCAGGCCGCCGTCGTCGCCATAGGCCGGTTCTATGTAAGGCAGTACCAGTTTTTCCGTTCCTGTTCCGGAACCGCCCGAACCGGCCTGCGCGTCCAGGGTACCGTCCTCGCGGATCGATAGATTATTGCCGACCTTGATTCCGCCGAGCGTCGCGGCGGACGCTTTGGGTAAAACATATTCGCCGCCGCTACCACCGGGGGCCGACAGGGTGCCATCTTCTGCGATTTCCAAGCCTGTGCCGACCTTCACCCCGCCCAATACGAAACCGGATGCAGGCGGGAGTTCGTAGGCATTCGCCCCATTTTCGATGCCAGATAATTTTTCGCGTTCTTCGGCTGTCATCATGACTTTCTCCTCCGTGTCCGAAATCATGTCAGCCGGATGGCTATCCGGATGCTCGTAGGCGTTCGCCCCATTTTCGATGCCGGATAATTTTCCGCGTTCTTCATCGGTCATCAGCCCGGAACCCTCGACCCGATCCACTTTCGTCTCGCTGAGTTCCCGGAAATTTCGGTCGTAACCGTCGGCTACCGTACCGGCGGTGTCTCCCTGTTGCGGTTTATAAAATTCCATCTCCCTTTATTTTAAAGAAACCTGATTCAAAACAATCCATATCAGTTGCCCGTACGGATCCAAAGCCCCCTGCAACTCCACATAGGATGGATTCGGCACGAACAACCGGTTACCGTCGTATCGGGCGCCGCCGTATATCTTCGCTCCGTTGGCATCCAACAACAGGTCTCCGCTCATCGAACTGATGCCGTAGAGGACGATTTTGATTTGCGCCCCATTGAATTTTGAGGTGTCATTCGGAAGGTATCGCACCGTGTCATTGTAGGCCGTTTCGAGAGCTATGTTAAACGTGATCGTCGGATCGAAAACTACATCCCCGGAAGGAATGGCGAAAGGCGTAGCGAAAGAGGCGGAAACTTGAAGCGCACCGTCTTTATCCCAGTTTATGTTTCCTCCGGCCAATTGTCCCGAACCATCGTGACACAGAATGATCTTTGCCAGCCCTTGCAATGCCTCAGCATAAGTACCTCCGCCCCATAATAGGATATTGTCGAGGTTAGCCGCCAAACCGCCGGTTTCGACGCCTGCGGTCAGCATTTTGATAAGCGTCGTAAGCAGCAAGCCTCCCGAAACGGACGTAAAATTGTCCGTTACCGCTTTGGCGGCCGTCGCCACCGATTGGGCTGCTGCCGCTTTCTGTGCCGCAGCAGCAGCGTCATCCAAAGCACGGTCGGCATCTGCCATTGCTCCGGCAGCGGCTTCTACGGCGGCAGCCGCGTCCCGGATGCCCTGATTCGCGGCTGCCTGTGTCTCTTCGATGTCCCGTGCCGCATCGGGCCACTCCTCCACTTGGGACAAACCGGAGGTTCCGGCTGCAAAACGGACTGGCCCAGCGATCATTCCGTTGTCAAGATCGATCACCATCCGCCGCGCTGCATCCTGCAACTTACCTGTCGTAAGGCTTCCTCCGGCGATCTGCGTGAACCCGTATGTGGTATTGAATACCCGCGCGCCCTCGAATGGAGAGCTGATAATGCCGACCGGGAAATGGTACCACCCTTCGATCTGCTCCGCTTCCGTCTTTTCCGTTATTGCGACATATATGCCGTGGTCGCTCGTTTTGCTGCATTTGGCATACAGATAATAGGCCTTTTCGGATTCGAGCGTAAGGTTCGCACCGCCGAGCTTCCATATCCCGTCCGTGCTTCCTTTGTAAACGGCATGTTGCAATTTGCCTTCGGTTGCCGTGAACAAATCGGGGTCGTTGCTCTTATTGGCCGTAAACGTAGAGCTGACGACGAACTGTCCTGCATGGTTTCCGACCAGCACGACTTCCGCCCGCAAAGTTTCGAGCATGGCGGCCAGTTCTTCGGCATCGCGCCATGCCCGGCGCGAAAAGGCGCGGGCCTCGCGGTAAACGTTGTTCACTTCGTGCGTCACGTCTTTAATGTCGTTCTCGATCTTTTCGCCGTACGAGGAGTACAAGACCGTATCGGACAACACGACCGACAAGCGGCGTGGGTCGTATAACGGGTAGGAGAGTTCCATTATCCGGATCGACGTTCCGGCGGTTTCCGGTTCGTCGCAAACCACCACGCTGTCGCCGCACGCGACCTGTATGTCGTGCCGTTTCACATGCCGGGGGTCGATCTCCAGCGTACAGGCGTATCGTTTTTCACACCGTCTGTCGAGTTCGGCCTGCGTAGCCTCCTGCAACTCCGCTTCCGCGTCGTCTACATAGGATTGCGGCATCACGATATTCAACAGCACATACCGGTCTCCCTGGTGCGGCTGCCGGGTCGCCGACGGCAACAGGTAGCCGTTGTCTTCGGATACGCCGAATTTCAGTGTCCCGGTTTCAGGATCATAACTGGCGATCGTAAACGCCTCGCCGGTCAGTTCCCCACTGGTGAATTCGATTTGCGCCTGCTCTTCGCCGAGCTGACTGTTCAGGTCGAAAGGAAGCGACACCTGTACGCTCCATACCGTTGCCGTAGCTATGTCGTCCGGAGGGGTTACGGAAACGAGGGCGGCGTCTTTCAAACGCGGGTATATTTCTTCGAACGTAGCCACGTCTTCCCGGATACCGTATTTCGCCGTGTTTTTTTCGAGGTAAAGGCCGTCGAAGATCAATGTGTCCGGACGCGGGTTATCAGTTTTCCGGTATTCCGGCGGAAGATTCCGCGACGATCCGCGACCGTAGAGCCGGGTTGTCACTTTGGAATTGATCACGGCCGTTTTTTCCAACGAATAGAGGCCATTCCCACGTCCGTAGGCGAAACGGTAGGAGGTATCGATGCCGATCCGTTTTTGCACGTTGATCGTTTTGCCGTGCACCTCCCACTCCATGCCGAACGCTTCACATATCTGCGTCAGCGCGTCGATGCAATACGTATCCGAAAATTCGAGCAGTTGGGTACCGTTATCATCCACTGCGCCGAGTACGAAATCCGGATCGACTGTCCGGATCGATGTCAG
>CAZAPI010000033.1:0-12901 GCA_964486945.1 uncultured Rikenella sp.
AAAGTCTGCTCGATACCGCACCCCTCGAAGCACGAGGAGAAGATACGGCAGTATGTGATCGATTTTGCCAAAGAGCACGGCTTGGAATACCGGCAGGATACGGTAGGGAATGTCGTGGTGTGCAAAGCGGCTGCCAAAGGATACGAAGGGCATCCGACGGTTGTTTTGCAGGCGCATATGGATATGGTGCCGCAGAAGAACAGCGACCTGAAATTCAATTTCGAGACCGACCCGATCCAGCCGTATGTGGATGGCGAGTGGGTCAAGGCCCGCGGTACTACCTTGGGGGCGGACGACGGGATGGGGGTCAGCGCCATGCTGGCCATCCTGGAAAACGAAACGCTGGAGCATCCGGCGCTGGAGTGCCTCTTTACTGTGGACGAGGAGACGGGACTGACCGGGGCCAACCAGCTGGCGACCGATATGCTTAAGGGCGATATTCTGATCAACCTCGACTCGGAAGACGAAGGGGAGTTATATGTGGGTTGCGCCGGGGCGGTCAATGTGACGGCCAATTTCGAATATAAGGAGGAGGCTACGCCGGACGACTGCGTGGGCTATGAAGTGGCCCTCTCGGGATTGAAAGGGGGACATTCCGGTTTGGAAATCATTTTGCAGCGGGGGAATGCCAATAAACTCTTGGTCCGTTTCCTGCGTGAGAATCCTTGTGCCTGGATCTCGACGATAGACGCAGGGGGACTGCGCAACGCCATTCCGCGCGAAGCGAAGGCGATCGTGGCGGTGCCTGCTGCGCAGGCGACTGCATTCGAAACAGCGGCCAGGGATTTCAAGGCGACCATACGGCATGAGTTGTCGCATGTGGAGGACAGCATCGAATTCGAAGTGAAAAAGGTCAGCGCGCCGGCGATCGTCGCCTCGCGCGATTTCCAGACCCGTTTCATCGCTGCACTGACGGCCATGCCGAACGGGATCATGCGGATGAGCGACACCGTGCCGGGATTGGTCGAGACCTCGACCAATATGTCACGGATCGAGATGACCTGCGGCAAGGCGCAGCTGTTGTTTATGGTGCGTTGCATGGTGAATTATGGGAAGAAGCAGGTCGTGGCGATGATCGATTCTGTGGTGACGCTGGCCGGAGGCCGGATCGAGGCGCAGGGCGATTACGACGGCTGGGCGCCGAACCCGGATTCGAAGATTTTACACGTGATGAAAACGGGCTACGAGAAGTTGTTCGGCAAGACGCCGGAAGTGAAAGCGATCCACGCCGGGCTGGAATGCGGCATCATCGGGGCCAAATATCCGCAACTGGATATGATCTCCATCGGGCCGACCATGCGTTTCCCGCACTCGCCGGACGAGAAGGTCAATATCGCGTCGGTGGTGAAGTTCTACGACTTCCTGCTCGATACGCTCAGGAACCTTTAGGAGGGGCTTGTCTGAAACTGTTAGGGGCGGTTATCCATCGGATAATCGCCCCTAACGCTTTAAAGTACCTCGTCCGGATAGGTCGCCTGTTGTCCCGTAGGCCTGCGCACGGGCATATCGGCCCCGTTCCTACGCAAATGATCGCTCAGTTTCTTTGTCAGCGTCGCCTCGATCTTTTTGTGTTTCGGCATCGGATTTTTGGGCAAATCGTGCTGTTCCGAGATGTCCTCCCTAATGTTGTAACAGCTCGTTGTGCCGTTCTCGTAGAAATGTACCGGCTTCCAGTCTGATGCGCGAGGACGGACTCACCGGGCAGGCGTAAGCGTCGGTCAACTTCGTTCCCATCGCTACCAGCTGCTCCATGGTTGGCGTGCGGTAGGTGCGGTTCGGGCCTGTCGTATCTTTCCAGGACGGCAGGGAGGAACCTTTTTATGCGTCAAGGTGGCGAAGTCAGTAATTTCTTACAAGGATCCCGCCATTTGTCAGTAAAAAGAAAAGCGGACGGCCCTTTGGGGCCTGCCGTTACCGATCCCTTGCTTCGGTGCCGCCGTCCATAAACGTGACCGGCCTTTGCGGTACGATGATCCAGAAAATGATATAGAGGATCAGCCCGCCCCCGAAGAACAGCAGGAGCAGAAATGCCAGCCGTATGACGAGCGGATCGACCCCGAAGTATTCGGCCAATCCTCCGCATACGCCGCCGATCACCCGGTCTTTCCGGCTGCGGTACAGGCGTTTGGACTGCTTTTGATGTGCGGTCGGCTCCGGCTTCGGTATGCCGAAACTGTCCGGCGGTCCGATCTGCACCATCGCATTCCTGACCGCCTCGATATGGATAATAGCAAGTCCTGTTTCAGAGAACATGTCCGCCAGCCGGCGTTCGATGTCGGCTATTTCGTCGACCGCCACCTGCCGCATCCCGATTTGTTTCAGATAGTTGTCCAGCATATCGTATGCGTCCTCGTCGATGACGAACGGACAGGCCCCAAGGTCGATGGAAAGAGTCTTTTTCATAAGGCGTGATTGATCCGGATAAAGGTAATCATTTGTGCGTTATTATAAAAAGCGGCGGGGTTTTCCTGGTGGAAAACCCCGCCGCCGTATCGGCCCTCTCGCAAGGTTAGAGCGTGTTTTTGGATTCGCACACGGCTTCTTTGTTCGCTTTCTTGATCAATCCGGCCAGCACGTTGCCCGGCCCGAGTTCGGTAAACGAAGTGGCTCCTTCGGCGGTCATGTTCTGCACCGTCTGGGTCCACCGTACCGGAGCGGTGAGCTGTGCGATCAGGTTGGCTTTGATTTGTTCCGGATCGGTGTACGGCTTGGCGTCCATATTCTGATAGACCGGGCATATCGGCACGGTGAACTGCGCCGCCTTGATCGCCTCTTCCAGCTCCACGCGGGCCGGTTCCATCAGCGGGGAGTGGAACGCGCCGCCGACGCTCAGTTTCAGCGCCCGTTTGGCGCCTTTGGCCGTCAGCTGTTCGCAGGCTTTGTCGATCCCTTCGATCGAGCCGGAGATCACCAGCTGCCCGGGGCAGTTGTAGTTGGCCGCGACGACCACTTCCGGGATCGATGCGCACACCTCCTCGATCACTTCGTCCGGCAGCCCGATGATGGCCGCCATGGTCGAAGGCTGCATTTCGCAGGCTTTCTGCATGGCCTGCGCACGTTTCGATACCAGTTTGAGCCCCTCTTCGAAGCTCAGGGCGCCGGCCGCCACCAATGCGCTGAATTCGCCCAGCGAGTGTCCGGCTGTCATGTCCGGTTTGAAATCCGGCAGCGATTTGGCCAGGACTACCGAGTGGAGGAACACCGCCGGCTGGGTCACCTTGGTCTGTTTCAACTCGTCGGCGGTGCCGTTGAACATGATGTCCGTGATGCGGAAGCCGAGGATCTCGTTGGCTTTTTCGAACATCTCCTTGGCCGCCGGCACGGTGTCGTACAACTCTTTGCCCATGCCGGTGAATTGTGCGCCCTGACCGGGGAAAACGTATGCTTTCATGTTTTTTCTGGTTTTTAAGTCTGGGACAAATATAAACGTTTTTTTACAATTGTTTTTTACCGTATCGCCGCGTCGCCGCGGGATGGAAAGGGAAGGGCATATCCCGAAAAAACGTTATATTTGTCGTTTGGAAAAATGTCCGCCCATGAAACGACTTCTTGCCGCAATCGCATTGCTTTCCATGACATACGGCTCGTATGCCGGACCGAAAAAATATGCCGCCCCTTATGTGATCTCGGAGAACCAGGAGTTCCCCCGGTCGGTTTTCGTGAGCTATCGCAACCAGCGGGATGCGTTCCGTAACGATTTCGACAGCTCGCAGTATTATGTCGGGTTGAACGGGGAGTGGAGTTACAGGCTTTTCCCTTCGGAGTCCGCTGTGCCGAGGCAGGTTTCGGGCGACGGGGACGCTCTTGAAAAACTGACGAAGGAATGGAAGACCGTTACCCTGCCGGGGGCATGGGAGCTGGAGGGGCACGGCGGCGAGGGGAGCGCGGTGTTCGCCTCGAAAGCCTATGATTTCGCCAAGTCGAAAGGAGAGGTTCGGCCGCCGCACTTGCCGGACGATTCGCTGGTGGCGGTCTATATCCGCAAGTTCACCGTGCCGTTCGATCTGTTCGACAAGGCACATTTCCTACATATCGGGGCGGTTAAGGCGGGCGTAAAGGTCTATGTCAACGGCAAGGAGGTCGGTTTCTCCAGGAAAGATTCGAAAAGTCCGGTCGAGTTCGACGTGACGCGTTATGTGGGCGAAGGGCGCAACTGGGTGGTGCTGGTCGTGCCGCAGTTTACCGAGGGGAGCTATTTGGAAGACTGGCAGGACTGGCGGCTGGCTGGGGTCAACCGGGATGTTTTCCTGTTCGCCCAGCCGAAGATCCGCATGCGGGACTATCTGGTGCAGACTACGCTCGACCCGACCTATACCAACGGCATGCTGGAAACGGCCATGCTGCTGAAAACGCAACTGCTCAACCCATTCCCGGTGACCGTATATTATGACCTGTACGATCCGCAGGGCAAGCTGGTGAACAGCA
Organism: uncultured Rikenella sp.; assembly: GCA_964486945.1. GTDB lineage: Bacteria > Bacteroidota > Bacteroidia > Bacteroidales > Rikenellaceae > Rikenella. Next base: position 4,426 of record CAZAPI010000033.1, read on the forward strand.
ACTTCCGGGATGTGGAGGTGGGTATGCGTGTCGAGGATACGATCCGGTTTGCCGCTTCTATCCCGAATGTCGCGAAATGGTCGGCGGAACAACCGAACCTGTACACTATCCTTTACCGGATCAAACGGGAAGGACGGTTCACCGAATATGTCGCCTGCCGGGTCGGGTTCCGCACGGTCGAAACTAAAGACGGGCAATTCCTGGTGAATGGGAAACCGGTGGTTTTCAAGGGGGTGAATTTGGCGGAACATACGCCCGCAACGGGCAATTATGTGGATACGGCCCGAATGCGGCAAATGCTGGCCGAAATGAAATTTGCGGGGGTGAATGCCATCCGCACGGACGGTTATCCGCTGCCGTACTGTTTCTACCGGCTTTGCGACGAGTTGGGCTTTTATGTCTGCGATGTGGCGGACATAAATACCTGGGGCCTGGGTAACAACCGGAGCAAAGGCGGGAATATTTCGAACGATCCGGCATGGCGCGAGGCCTATTTGGCCCGGATTGCAGCGATGTACGAGCGGAACAAGAACCATCCTTCGGTGGTGATGTGGTCGCTGGGCGACCGATCGGGGAACGGGTACAACATGTACCAAGGCTACCTGATGCTCAAAGGCAAGGAACGGACGCGGCCGGTCGTGTATAATGGGGCGGCCGGGGAGTGGAATACAGACGTTTACTGCCCGGATTATCCGGAGTCGCCTGCAAACGGGTCGGGACGTCCGCTGGTGCCTTCCCGGGTGGCGTTCGATCCGGCGTGGTGGACGACGCCGGGCTTGCAGGGGGCTTTTCTGGAGCGTTGGAACGATATGTCACTGACGGCGCAGGTTCCGGACGGGAAGTATATCCTTTCGGACGGCTATCGGCGAAGTGTGGCGGATAATGGAAAAGTCGGCCTGGCGGCGATGTCGCAGGGCGAACAGCTGCGCGCGCTTTTTGCCAATGTGGCCATTACGCAGGTGGACGCCTCGAAGGGGATTTATAAATTCGAAAATAGGCTGCAATATACGGACTTGGAACAGTTTACCGTAACCTATTGTTTGACTTCGGGCGATAAGGTCGTGCGGGAGGGGATCATAAGCGTGGCTGCGGCTCCAGGTGAATCGGCCGAGGTGCAGATTCCGGGGGTCGGGGCGGTCGGTAAGGATCGGAAACTGACGATTACGGTCGGGAATATAGCTCGTGCTGAATTTTAAGTGAATCGTATAATGTATTGTTCATGAGGAGATTAAAAACTATTTATTATCAGGTTGCCATGTTTGTGCTTACGATCGTTATGTTCGTGGGATTCGCTGTCGTGTGGCTCCTGACCGTGCTGTTCGACCGCGACCGGGTGGTTTGCCACCACGTGTCGCGTTTCTGGTCGAAGAGTATCTATCGGCTCTGTCCGTGGTGGAAAGTGCAGGTCACCGGTTTGGAGAATGTGATATGCGGAAAGTCGTATGTCGTGGTGTCGAACCATCAGGCCATGCTCGATATACCGTTGCTGTACGTGCTTCCTTTCAATTTCAAGTGGGTTTCGAAGCGGGAGGTGTACAAAATGCCGATCTGCGGCTGGGTGCTGTGGATGCACGGCGACGTGGCGATCGAACGGGGCGACGCAGCCAGCGCCAAAGCGATGTTGCAGAAATGCGAGGACTATCTGAAAGACGGGGTCAGCATTATTATGTTCCCGGAGGGGACGCGGACCAAGACCGGGCGTGTGAATAACTTTAAGGAGGGGGCGATGATGCTGGCGCAGAAGAGCGGGGCGGATATTTTACCCGTGGTGATCGACGGGACGTTCGACGCTTTCGGGAAAGGCGGGATTGCGGCACCTCATACGTTCCAGGTCAGGATACTGGCGCCGATCAGCGCGAACGAGATTTCGAAAACGCCGGTCCGGGAGCTGCGCGACACGCTCAACACATTGATGCGCGATACGCATAAAACGATCGCGCCCCACCATTACAACGATAAACAGTAGGAGAACAAAATACGAGATGACAGCAGCACAAGAGGCAGCAAACAACTATTCGGAAGAACATATCCAGACCCTCGACTGGAAGGAACATATCCGTCGTCGGCCGGGTATGTATATCGGGAAGCTCGGCGACGGGTCGCAGCCCGACGACGGGATCTATATTCTGATCAAAGAGGTGTTGGACAACTCGTTGGACGAGTATATGATGGGTTTCGGCAAGCAGATCGAGATCAATGTGGACGGTGTTACGGTGACCATTCGCGACTACGGGCGGGGGATCCCGTTGGGCAAGTTGGAGGAGGTGGCCTCGAAGATGAATACCGGAGCCAAGTACGACTCCAAAGCGTTTAAGAAATCCGTCGGACTGAATGGGGTGGGTATCAAGGCAGTAAATGCTTTGTCCTCAACTTTTACGATAACCAGTACGCGGGACGGCGAGGCGCGGACCATCGAATTTGCGGCAGGTTCCAAAATCGGGGAGCATACCGACTCGACCGGTGAGAAGAACGGGACGCGGGTGCAATTCGTGGCCGATGATGCGGTGTTCGGCTCCTATCGCTACAACTATGAGTACATCGAAACGATGCTCCGGAACTACACCTACCTGAATGCCGGGCTGGTGATCAAGTTCAACGGAGTGCCTTACGTGTCGAAAAACGGGTTGCTCGACCTGCTGACCGAGAGTGTGGGCGGGGATTTCCTCTATCCGCCGATCCATCTGCGGGGCGAGGATGTCGAAGTGGCGATGACGCACGGAACGGGCTATAACGAGAGCTATTATTCGTTCGTCAACGGGCAGCATACCACGCAGGGGGGGACACACCAGGCGGCTTTCCGCGAAGCGGTGGTCAAAACGATCCGGGAATTCTATAAAAAAGATTTCGACGCGGCGGATATACGGACGTCGATCATTGCGGCGATCAGTATCAAGGTGGAGGAGCCGGTGTTCGAGTCGCAGACTAAGACCAAGCTGGGCTCGAAAGAGATGTCGCCGGATGGGGTGACAGTGCGCAACTTCGTGATCGATTTCCTGAAAGAACACCTCGACAATTACTTGCATAAAAACCCGGAAACGGCTGATATCCTGTTGAAAAAGATACAGGAAGCAGAGAAAGAGCGCAAGGCGATCAGCGGAATCCAGAAAAAAGCGCGGGAGTTTGCCAAAAAAGTTTCGCTGCACAATAAGAAACTGAGGGATTGCCGGATTCATCTGGGCGACAAGGACGAAAGGGCGGAGGAGAGCGCAATCTTCATTACCGAGGGGGACTCGGCCAGCGGTTCCATTACTAAAAGCCGGGATGTCAATACCCAGGCGGTGTTCAGCTTGCGGGGCAAGCCGCTGAATACCTACGGCCTGACCAAAAAGATCGTTTACGAGAATGAAGAGTTCAACCTGTTGCAGGCGGCCCTGAACATCGAGGAGGACATGGATAACCTGCGGTACAACAAAGTGATCATCGCCACCGATGCCGACGTGGACGGGATGCACATACGTTTGTTGCTGATCACTTTCTTTTTGCAGTTTTTCCCGGACATTATCCGCGGCGGGCATCTCTATATATTGCAGACGCCGCTGTTCCGGGTGCGGAATAAGAAAGAAACGAGGTACTGCTATACGGAGCAGGAGCGCCAACAGGCTATCGCCGAGCTGGGGACTAATCCTGAAATCACGCGATTCAAGGGGCTGGGGGAAATCTCGCCCGACGAGTTCAGAGAGTTTATCGGTGAAGGGATACGGCTCGAAAAGGTTCGGCTCACCAAAGGCGACCCGGTTTCGGATATGCTGGAATTCTATATGGGCAAGAACACGCAGGAGCGGCAGGACTTCATTATCGACAACCTGAAGGTCGAGGAAGATCTGATCGAAGAGCTGGAAAATGCGCAGGCGCTGACCGGCATGGAGGAAGAAACGGCTGCTGAAGCCATTTAATAGGTAGATTACGGAAAGAGATATAAATGAGTACGATAGACGATAACGGGACTGTGAACGCAGAGGTGGAGGAAACGGCCGGAGTGACGGCTGAGAAGCACGGGAAATATGCCCGGCTGACCGACGAGGCGGTTGCACACCGGCTGACCGGAATGTATAAGGACTGGTTCCTGGATTATGCTTCCTATGTGATCCTGGAGCGGGCGGTGCCCCATCTGGACGACGGTTTGAAGCCGGTTCAGCGGCGTATCCTGCACTCCATGAAGCGTATGGATGACGGGCGGTATAACAAGGTGGCCAATATCATCGGCTTCACCATGCAGTTCCACCCGCACGGCGACGCTTCGATCGGGGACGCCTTGGTGCAGCTGGGACAGAAAGACCTGTTGGTCGACACGCAGGGGAACTGGGGAAATATCCTGACGGGGGACAGCGCTGCGGCACCCCGTTATATCGAGGCAAGACTGTCGAAACTGGCGCTGGATGTGGTCTTCAACCCGAAAACGACGGAGTGGATGCTTTCCTACGACGGCCGTAATCAGGAACCGGTGACCTTGCCGGTGAAGTTCCCGTTGCTGCTGGCACAAGGGGTCGAAGGGATCGCCGTGGGGCTGGCCTCAAAGATCTTGCCGCATAACTTTATCGAACTGCTCGAAGCCTCGATCGCATACCTTAAGGGAGAGGAATTCGTGCTTTATCCGGATTTTCCGACGGGCGGAATGATCGACTGCTCGAAGTACAACGACGGGATGCGCGGCGGCGTGGTCAAAGTGCGCGCGAAAATCGCCAAACAGGACAAAAAGACCCTTATAATCACAGAGATACCGTATGGGAAAAATACTTCGACGGTGATCGATTCGATTCTCAAGGCCAACGAGAAGGGGAAGATCAAGATCAAGAAAGTGGACGACAACACGGCGGCCAATGTCGAGATCGTGGTGCACCTGTCGGGGGACGTTTCGCCGGATAAAACCATCGACGCGCTGTACGCCTTTACCGACTGCGAAGTCTCCATTTCGCCGAACTCGTGCGTGATCGAGGATAAGAAGCCGTTGTTCATCGGCGTCAGCGACATGCTGCGCCGCTCGGTCGAAAATACCAAGGGCCTGTTGAAACGGGAGCTGGAGATCCGGCTGGGGGAATTGAACGAAGAATGGCACATGTCGTCGCTGGAGCGGATCTTCATCGAGAACCGCATATACAACACGATCGAAGAGTGTACCACGTGGGAAGGGGTTCTCGAAACCATCGACCGGGAACTGACTCCGTTCAAGTCGCAGCTGCGGCGGGAGGTGACGCGCGAGGACATCGTCAGGCTGACGGAGATCAAGATCAAACGCATTTCGCGCTACGACGCTTTCCGGGCGGAAGAGTTGATCCGCAATATCGAAGCCGAGATTGCTGAAGTGCAACATCACTTGGCGACGCTAACGGACTATACGATTGTATATTACCAGAATATATTGAAGAAACACGGCAAAGGCCGGGAGCGGAAGACGGAAATTCGGAGCTTCGACACGATCGAGGCGGCGAAAGTGGTGGTGGCCAATGCCAAACTGTATGTCAACCGGGCGGAAGGCTTCTACGGGATTGGGGCCGGGATGAAAAAAGAGGAGTTCGTATGCGACTGCTCGGACATCGACGACGTGATCATCTTCAACAAACAGGGAAAATATACCATTACGAAAGTCTCCGAGAAAGCGTTTTTCAGCAAGAATATCCTCTATGTCGGGGTGTTTAAACGCAACGACGAGCGGACGATCTACAACGTGCTTTACCGGGACGGACTCAAAGGGGCCATTATGATGAAGCGGTGCGCGATCAAAGGGATTACGCGTGACCGGGAGTATGATATCACCAAAGGGACGCCGGGGAGCGAGGTGCTCTATATGAGCGTGAACCCGAACGGCGAGGCCGAGACGCTGAAAATCTATTTCAAGCCGCGGCCGAGGCTCAAGAAACTTATTACCGACCTCGATTTCAGCGAGCTGCTCATCAAGGGGCGGCAGTCGCAGGGGAACCTTTTCTCGCGGTATGCCCTCCACAAGATCGTGATCAAGGAGCGCGGTTCCTCGACGTTGGGCGGCCAAAATATCTGGTTCGACCACGACATTAACCGGCTCAATACGGAAGAGCGGGGCGAGCTGTTGGGCGAATTTTCCGGCGACGACCGGCTGGTGGTATTCACCAAAGATGCGCAGTACTATACCACTAATTACGACGCAGGACAGCATTTCCCGGAGAACCTGCTCTTTGTCGAGAAATACGATCCGGACAAGATTTACACGGTGATCTATATCGACAAGGAACAAGGATTGCACTATATCAAACGTTTCCAGGCGGAGCAGTGCGACCAGAAACCACAGCAATTCGTGGAGCCGGAGAACGAGTTCGTGACCATGAACGACGACAAGTATCCCGTGATCCAACTGCAATACGACGGCAAGTATAATGGCCGTTCGCCGGAGGTGGTGGATGCCGATGCGTTTATCGGTGTGAAAAGCCACAGGGCCAAAGGGAAACGCCTTTCGACCTTGACGCTTGGAGAGGTCGTCTGGCTGGAGCCGTTGCAAAAAGAGGCAGCGCTAGAGCCGGAACAGGAGGGTGCCCCGGCCGGGGAACCGCAGGAGAATGTGGGCGGAGTTGTGGTGGGTGCCGATACCGCCGTTGCGGATGAAAGCGAGTCGGCGGAGGGCGGCAACCAGCTGGAATTGTTTTAGCCAACCTGAAAAACGGATGTTATGCTGATTTTCCTGATCGGATTCATGGGCAGCGGCAAGACGACGCTGGGACGATCGTTGGCCCGGCGGCTGGGATACGGTTTCCTTGACCTGGACAAGGCGATCGAAGAGGGCGAGGGGATGACCGTCGGGGAGATATTCTCCGGTCGCGGCGAGGCGTATTTCCGGACGCTGGAACGGAAATATTTGCAGGATACCATTTTACATGGGGGTGACCGGGTGGTTTCCACCGGAGGCGGGACACCGTGCTTCAACGCCAATATGGAACTGATGAACGCCAACGGGGTGACGGTTTATCTGAAACTGAGTCCGGGCATGCTGGCGGACAGGCTGATGGCGGCGCGGGTGTGCCGCCCGCTTCTGGCGGATAAGTCGCCGGAGGAGCTTTTGCAATATATTGTCGATACGCTGGCCTTGCGGGAGGAGCATTATGAACGCGCCAATGTGGTGGTGGCAAATCCTTCGCGGGATATTACGAGGCTGGTCGGCATTTTGGAACCCTATCTATCTTGTTCTTAGTAGTTTGATATGGGACAGGTCAAGGATTACTTTTCGCTGGTCAAATTCGCGCATACGGCGTTTGCGCTGCCCTTTGCGCTGATTGGTTATACCTTGGGAGTATTGGCAGTGGGATTCGACCCGTGGACACTGGTCGCCGTACTGGGCTGCATGGTGTTCGCTCGCAATGCGGCGATGGGATTCAACCGGGTGATCGACCGGCGTTTCGACGGCAGGAACCCCCGGACGGCAGGACGGGAAATACCGGCCGGTAAGATCAGTGTCCGGGCCGGGAAATGGTTCGTGGTGCTGAATTCGGTTGCATTTGTCGCCGTGGCCGCTACGTTCAACCGTTTGACGCTGGCATTGTCGCCAGTGGTGCTGCTCGTCGTGCTTGGGTACAGCTATACCAAACGTTTTACGGCTTTGTGCCATATCGTGCTGGGCCTGGGGCTGGCGATCGCACCTTCGGCGGCTTATATCGCCGTGACCGGGACCTTGACTCCGATTCCCGTATGGATCTCAGTGCTGGTGCTGACCTGGGTGTCGGGATTCGATATTATCTATGCCTTGCAGGATGTCGGTTTCGACCAGTCGGAGCGGCTGCACTCCATTCCGACTGCGTTGGGTGTGCGGGGCGCGTTGTGGACCAGCGTATCGTTGCACTTGGTGACGGTGGCGATGGTCGTCGTCGTGGGGGCGCAGCTCGGCAACGGGATCTTCTATTGGATCGGCGTCGCCCTGTTTTTGGGGCTGTTGGTTTACCAGCACTTGATCGTGCGGCCGGGCGACTTGTCGCGTATCGGGGCCATGTTCGGCCTGACCAACGGCTTGGCGAGCATTGCCTATGCCGTGTTCGTCATTCTTGATCTCGTGTCGGCTTAGCGCCGTTTTTGCTGCCTGTTCTTTTGGCGACGCTTTGCCGGATACGCCGGGCGGTGGTTATTATTTCCCCATCCAGACCGAGGCCCGGCTTTTGTGCAATCGGATCACGGCCTTTTCCCCTCCGAAAAACGGTCGGCCATCATCTTCCTCATCTTCGGTTTTCTGAGTAGCTCGTACGGACCGTGAACGGATGCCCTGCGAAGCTTGGACTGGAGGGTGTGGTTGATATACATCAGGACGAACTCTTTTTCGAAACAGTCAGAGCATCCCTTTTTCCACAAGAACCGCTCTACATGGGCGGCATCCCCGATGTTGTATTCGATAGGGGCGTCCTGTGGTTGACGGGATTCTGCCATTTGACGTAGAAATAGACGTTTTGTGGATATGTCCGACCGTATGATCGAGCTGACCAGCGGGGCTCGATCCGTTGGTATTGCCCATGCCTGGTGTCGTCGGATC
>CAZAPI010000034.1:0-3852 GCA_964486945.1 uncultured Rikenella sp.
TTGCGGGCCTCCGCTATTGGCGAAGTATACTCCCGGTTCGAGTGCCGAGCGGCACCGGCCTGCACGCTATCGCGGGAACTTTTTTGCCGACTGTAACAATCCTCTGCTCGGCCCGCCGCAGCCGCGGGAACTCCAACCAAGACTGCAACTATCCTATTCGGACTGCCGCTGACGGCTTCGCCGCATGGCCTTATTTGCCCGGCACGGTGCCGTTGGGCACTCCAACCAGGCTGTAACTACCCTATTCAGGAACACCGCCACCGCGGGAACGCAGCTATCCTACCACCCGCCCCCCAACGCCTTGTAGAGCAAAACGTATTCCGCCAGCTGCGCCGACAACACCTCCGAAAAACTGATCTGCGTCGAGAACAACTCCCGCTCCGCGTCCAACACATCCAGATAGGTGTTCGACCCATTGCGGTACAGCTCTTGCGTCAGCATCTGGGTCGTCCGCGTCGCCCGCAGCAGCTCCCGGTACCGTTCCACCTGCGAGCGGTAAGTCGCCACACCCGCCAGCGCGCTTTCCACCTCACCCAATGCCGTGATCACACTTTGCTCATAGTTCAGGATCGCCTGTCTGTTCTCCTCCCGGGCGACCTCCACCGCCCTCTTGTTCCGGCCCCAGGCAAAGAGCGGTTCGGCGATCGAGAGCGACGCCGACCAGCCGAACGGATTGCCGTGGAACAGCCCTTTCAGCGTCGAGGAGAGCAACCCGCCCTCGCCGGTCAGCGTAACCGACGGATAACGGTTAGCCACCGCCACACCCACATTCGCCGTCGCCGCAGCCACCTGGTAGTAAGCCTCCCGTATATCCGGCCGGCGGTCGAGCAACGAGGTGGGCAATCCCGCAGGCACCTCGGCCGGAACCAATACCGAGGTGAATAACCGCGTACCGTCCACGTCGAACGTATGCGGATTCTGGCCCAACAGAGCGCACAGGGCCATTTCGGTTTGAACTTTCGCCCGTTCGTACTGCGGGATGGCCGCTGCCGCCGTCGCCGTCAGACTTTTCGCCTGCTCCTGATCCACGGCCGACGACATGCCGTAATAGACCAACGAATCGATAATATCCTGCGACGCTTTGCGCAACTCGTAAGTCTCCCGCGAAATGCGCAGCGACATATCGTATTGCAGCAGGTTGAAATAGGTGGTCGCCACCTCCGCCGCCAGCGACAACATCACCGAACGGTAGCTCTGTTCGGTAGCAAGCATCTGCGCCCGGGCAGCCTCTGCCGTGCGCCGCAGTTTGCCGAACAGGTCGATCTCCCACGAGATATTCGGCTCGAAGCTGTACTGCTGCACGATCTTGGTCCGGTCAGTATAAGTCCCCTCGCCCCGGACACCCAGCCCCACCGACGGCCCGAACTCGGCCCGCGCCATTTCGAGCTGCAACCGCGCCTGTTCGACCCGGGAAGCGGCAACGGCCAGGTTCCGGTTGCTGTCCAGCGCCTGCATGATCAGGCCGGAGAGCATCGGGTCGCCGAAAGTGTCCCACCAAGTCAGATTGACTACCGTATCGCCCCGCGTACCGACCGAATCGTAGATATACGCCGACGGCACCGCCACCTCCGGCGACTTGAACTTAGGCCCCACGGCGCACCCGGCGAAGGCGAGCGTCACTGCCAAAGCCGCCAGCCAGCTAAGATTGTTTTTCACTCTTTTCATCTTTCAGGTCGTTAAATCTGCGTTCGCGGATACGGTCGAACCGCCCCACTTTCGCGATAAAGACATACAGGGCCGGGTAAACGAACACGCCGAACAGGGTCGCGATCCCCATTCCGCCCACCAACGCCACGCCCATCACCTTCTGGGCCACGGACGAAGCCCCGCTGGCGAAGATCAACGGCGACACCCCCAGCAGGAACGCCAGCACCGTCATGATGATCGGCCGGAAACGCAGCCGTGCGGCTCCGAGCGCCGACTCCAGAATATCCTTGCCCTGATCGAAAAAGAGTTCGTTGGCGTACTCCACGATCAGGATTGCATTTTTGGCCGAAAGGCCGATCAGCAGGATCAGCGAAATCTGCATAAAGATATTGTCCACATAGACCGGATCGAGCAGGCGGGCGCAGAAGATAAAGGCCATCGCCCCGAAAACCGCGAACGGCACCCCCAGCAGGATCGACCACGGCAGGGTCCAGCTCTCGTACAATGCCGCGAGGATCAGGAAAACGAAGACCACCGCAATGGCGAACGCCCCCATCCCGTTGCCCGAAGCGTTGCGCTCCTGGAACGACATGCCGCTCCAGGCAATACCCATATCTTTCGGCAGGAGCGAATCGGCCAAAGCCTGCAAGGCATCCATCGCCTGCGTCGAGGAGTACTCGCTCGACGCGTTGGCGGTCAGCCCGATCGCCCGGTAGAGGTTGAACTGGTTGATATACTCCACCCCCGTGGTATCCACAATGGAGACGAACGATGCCAGCGGCACGCTCTCGCCTTTCGCGTCGGTCACGAAATAGCTCATCAGGTCGTCTTTCGACTGCCGGTACTCCGCCTCGCTCTGCACGTAAGTCTGGTAAATCCTGCCGAAACGATTGAAGTTATTGATATAGGCACCGCCCAGATAGGTGGTGAGCACGTTGTGGATCTCGTCCATCGAAACCCCCTGCTGGAACGCCTGATTTTGATCGATCACCACTTTGCGCTGCGGCACTCCCGCGTCGAACTGCGAAGTGATGGAAGATATTTCCGGCAACTGTTTCGCCTTTTCGAGGAACTCGTCGGTATGCTGCGCCAGGTAAGGAATGCCGTTTCCGCCCCGGTCCTGCACCATCAGCGACACGCCCGCAGTGGTTCCAAGTCCGGGTATGGAGGGCGACTGGAACGCAAAAGCCTGCGCATCGTCGACCATCACATACAGCTCGCCGTTCAACTGTTCTACCAACTGCATGGCCGTGGTCTTGCGCTGGCTGTAATCCACCAGCGTCACGAACAGCACCCCGCTGTTCGACGAGGCCACACCCGAAAGCAGGTTGAAACCCGATACCCCGGCCGTGTACCTCACCTCCGGCAGCCGCGACACAATATGCTGGATCTCGGTCACCGCCTTCTCGGTACGCTCCAGCGAGGCGGCATTGGGCAGGTTGATGCCGATCATCAGGTAGCCCTGATCCTCCTGCGGAAGAAAACCGCCCGGAATCACCCGCGTCAGCCCGAAGATAGCCAGGCCGATCACAGCAATGAAGACCAGCGTCCGCACCCCGTGCCGGGCGATCGTTTTGGTGAAGCCCAGATAGCCCTCCACGCGGCGACCGAACCACCGGTTGAAAGCCCCGAAGAACCCTTTCGTCGCCTGTTCCTTATTCCTCAACACCAACGAACACAAGGCCGGCGAGAGGGTCAGCGCGTTGAACGCCGAGATCACCACCGATAGGGCGATGGTGATGGCGAACTGCTGGTAGAGCCGCCCGGTAATCCCGCCGATAAACGAAACGGGGATGAATACAGCCGCCAGCACCACAGTCGTAGCCACGATCGGCGATGCCACCGACTTCATCGCCGCCAGGGTGGCCTGCTTCACGTTCATTCCGTTGGCGATATTGACCTGCACCGCCTCGATCACCACGATCGCGTCGTCCACCACCAGCCCGATAGCGAGGATCAGCCCCAGCAACGAAAAGATATTGACCGAAAATCCTAACAGCGGGAAAAGTATGAACGCCCCGACCAGCGAAACGGGGATCGCCACGATCGGCACGATCATCGCCCGCACGTCCTGGATAAAGAGGAAAATAATCAACACCACCAACACCAGTGCGATCAACAGCGTGGTGACGATGTCGCTGACCCCCGAGCGGATGGACTGCGTGGCATCCACCACCACGTCGTACGAGATGCCGTCGTTGAAAT
>CAZAPI010000034.1:3952-12595 GCA_964486945.1 uncultured Rikenella sp.
GTGAACTCCGTCCCCTCCGGACTGGGCTCGCCGCCCAGCTTCCCGGCCGGGAACACCCCGCTCTGCGACTCGATGGCCGAAGTGATGTCCGCCAGCGAGATATTCAGGTAATCCAGCACGTCGGGCTTGATCCAGATACGCATCGAATACTCGCCCGAGCCCATGATCTGCACCTTCCCCACCCCGTCGATCTTCAGCAGTTCGTTCTGGACGTTGATATAGGCGTAGTTCGCCAGGAAATTGTCGTCGTAGCGCCCGTCGCTGTAAATGGCGAAGACCATCAGGAACCCGCTCATCGACTTGACCGTGGTCAGCCCCTGCTGGCGCACGGACGAAGGCAACATCGGCGTGGCAGTCGCCACCCGGTTTTGCGTAAACACGGCGTTCATGTCCGGATCCGATCCCACGGCGAAAGTCGCCGTCAGGCCCATCGTCCCGTCGCTGGCGCTGGTGGTCTGCATATAGAGCATGTCGCTCACCCCCATGATGCTCTGTCCCACGGGCGTGGCCACCGCTTCGTCCACCGCCACGGCATCGGCGCCCTGGTAGGAGGCCGATACTTCGACATTGGGCGGGGTAATGTCAGGGTACTGTTCCACCGGCAGCGACCGGATCGACAGGATACCGAGAATGACGATGATGATCGAGATCACCATCGCGAAGATCGGGCGGCGTATAAAGAAATTGATCATCGCTGCGCCCTCCCCTATTTTCGGTTATAAGACGAAACGGAATCGGCCCGCACCGGAACCGGTTGCAGAACAGGCACGATCTTCATACCGCTGCGCACTTTCAGCAAACCTTCGGTCAGCACCAGTTCGCCGGGCCGGACACCGTCCAGAATACCCCACTCCGTCCCGTAGGTATCGCCCAAGGTCACCTTTCGGTATTGCACCGTACTGTCCCGGCCCACCACGTAGACGCTGTTCACCCCCTGGCTCTGCATCACGGCGCGTTGAGGCACCAGCACCGTTCCGGTGCCTCCGCCCACATTGGCATTGATCCTGACATATTGGCCCGGCTTGAGATAGCGTTCCGGATTGGGGAACAGCACACGGATCACCACGGCCCCCGTCTGGCTGTTCACCGCCCGCTCCGTGAATTTATATTCTCCCTTGTAGGGATAGAGCGTACCGTCCGCCAGGATCATATCCACATCGGTCAGCAGGCCCAGATTGTCGTACAGCGGCCTGTCGAGGCTGTCCCGCTCCACGATCGAAAGATATTTGACTGTCGGGATCGAGATATAAACGTATATCGAGTCGATATTGGAGATGGTGTTCAGCACCGAATTATTGGTTCCTACACCTACATAATCGCCCACCGAGCCAATCGTTTCGCCGATCACCCCGTCGGTCGGGGCATAGATAGTGGCATAGGAGAGGTCGAGTTTCGCGCTCCGCAAAGCGGCCTGCGCGCTGCGCAGGTTGGCCTGTGCCGAAGCCAGCGTAGCGGTGGCCTGGTCCAGCGCGCTTTGGCTGATGGCGTTGATCCGTGCCAGCGGCACCGAACGGTTGTAGTTGTTCTGCGCCTCCACCAACTGCGATTTGGCCGCCGCCAGCGCAGCCTGAGCCCGCGTCATCTCCACCTGCATCGGGTTCGAGTCCAGCCTGAAAAGCAGCTGTCCTTTCCGGACCGGCATCCCCTGTTGGTAATGGATGGAAAGCAGATAACCGCTCACCCGCGGCTGGATCGTCACATCGTACAGGCTGTACGTCTGCCCCACGAATTGCATTCGGGTGGGCAGCTCCTTTTTATGCGCCTGTACCACGGCGATATGCGGTTCGGACACCTGCGCCTGCGGTTTTTTCGGCCCGCACGCGGCCATTCCCGACACGATCGCCGCGCCACACAGAACGAAAGCATAGATTTTCATAAAGACAGGATCGGATAGTTCGGTTTTCCGGAGCTAACAAGAAACGTACCAAACCGGCCCCGGCAGCCCCGCTCAGTCGATCGCCACGATCTCGCGCCCGAACGGCAAAAGTGCCACTGTCATCAGCTTGAAATGCTGCAACCCGAACGGTATCCCGATGATCGTGACGCAGAACAGCAGCCCCAGCCCGAAGTGGGTCAGGGCGATCCATATCCCCCCGATAAAGAACCAAAGGACATTCATCAAAAAAACGAAACAGCCCCGGTTCTCCTCCACGATCACCGAGCGGTGGCCGAAGGGCAGCAGCGACAGGGCACCCAGCTTAAAGACCTGGAACCCGAACGGAATTCCGATAACGGTCAGGCACATGGCTATCCCCGCCACGAAATATTCGATAGCGATGGCGAAACCGCCGAACACGATCCAGATGATATTGCCGATGACGTTCATAACAGACCTGCGCTTGGCTTTCGGTCTGCATTAGCAATCTTCATGCAAAATCCGGCCTGCAATTTGAAAAAGAGATTTACATTTGAGCCACTACCCTAAATTCGCACGCCATGGATCTTCTCGACAGCCAACGCACCTTTTTCGCCACCGGCCGCACCCGGCAGGGCGACTTCCGCCGTACTTCGCTGAAACAGCTGAAAGCCTCGATCCTCTCGCACCTTCCGGCCCTTTACGGGGCAATGTGGCAAGACCTCCGCAAATCGAAAGCCGAAGCCTATGTGACGGAGATCGCCATCGTCCTGCGCGAGATCGACGACCAGCTGGCGCACCTCAGCCGCCGGATGAGGCCCGAAAGGGTCTGTACGCCGCTCTTTTTATGGCCTTCCCGCAGCCGTATTGTCAGCGAGCCGTTCGGCAACGTGCTTATCATGGCCCCGTGGAACTACCCGTTCCAGCTCGCCATGGCACCGCTGGCGGGAGCCATGGCCGCCGGGAACTGCGCCATCCTGAAACCGTCGCCCTACACGCCGAACGTCTCCGCCGCGATACGGCAGATCGTCGAATCGGCCTTCCCGCCAGACTATATAGCCGTGGTGGAGGGTCACCGGGATGTCAATGCGTCCCTGCTGGCGGAAAAGTGGGATTATATTTTTTTCACCGGCAGCCCGGAGTTGGGACGCACGGTGATGCGCGCCGCAGCGGAGAACCTGACCCCCGTAACACTGGAGTTGGGGGGCAAAAGCCCCTGCATCGTGGACAATTCGGCCCAGGTGGACATCGCTGCCAAACGGATCGCATGGGGTAAATTCCTGAATGCCGGACAGACCTGCGTGGCCCCCGACTATGTGCTGGTGCACCAGAATGTGAAGTCGCCGCTGGTCGAGCGGATCAAATACTGGATCGAAGCCTTTTACGGAGCCGACCCGATGCTGAGTCCGCATTACGGGCGGCTGGTGAACGACAGGGCTTTCGGACGCGTATCTTCCTACCTGTCCGACGGGGCTATCCTCACCGGCGGCCACACCGATCCGGCCCAGCGGTATATCGCCCCGACGTTGCTCGATCTCGGCACGCCGACAGACAGCGTGCCGGTCATGCAGGCCGAAATTTTCGGGCCGGTGCTACCCCTGATGGAGTTCGTCCGGCTGGAAGAGGCCGTCGGATTTATCAACAGCCGGCCCAAACCGCTGGCACTCTACTATTTCGGGGCGCCGAGAACCGGCAAGGACGTTATCCGCAGCACTTCGTCGGGCGGAGCGTGCATCAACGACGTGGTGATGCACCTCGCCAACGACCGGCTGCCTTTCGGGGGTGTTGGGAACAGCGGCATGGGCAAGTACCACGGCAAAGAGTCGTTCCGCACCTTCAGCAACCGCCGGGCGGTTCTCCTTTCCGCGAGAAGCATCGACCCGCCGCTGAAATACCCGCCGTACCGATATTTCAAATGGATCGAACGGCTGATGTAAACGCTGCCCGGCGTAAAACCCCGGCAGGTCAGTGGCATCGCGTTCCGGCAAATCTTTTCTTTCCGGCATCGTTCCCCAGCTACGGACATCGCTTCCCCCATTTGTCGAAATTCCATTCCGTACGCGTCGCCGATAACGCATCGGCGACTTCGACGACATGAAAGCGACCGCCGGCGTAGTGCCGCGCGGGCCGGACGGCAAGGTGCCGGACATCCTGAGCAAACCGACCGAAATGGCGGGCTACCGGAAGCCGTCCAACACCGATAACGAGCCGGACAACGGCCATACGGGGATCGGGCGGGCGTTCCCTTTCGAGATCCAAGTCGAGCCCCGGTCGGACCACCTGCCGGCCAACACAGCGAACCGCTGACCTGTCGGATGGGTGCCGGATGGAGCAAAAACGACGCTCCGACCTCCGAGAAGCTGACCCGGCTCATTTTCGACCAAAGCGTCAAATCCCCCCTCCCGTCCGCTTATCGTAACCGTCCAATGGAAACAAGACCTGTTTTCTCGGATAACCCCATAAAAAAGACAGTCACCTTCGGTGGAGATCATGTTGCGGCTGGCAACTGGCCTTACCTGTAAATATCGACTAAAACAACTCCGTAAACTTGCGGGGAATCGGTGTCGCGAAATCATGCCGCATACCGGTCACCGGATGGATAAAGCTCAACACCCCGGCATGCAAGGCCACACGCCCGATCAAGGCCCGTTTCGAGCCGTATTTCTTATCCCCGACGATCGGATGACCGATATACTCCATGTGGGCCCGGATCTGGTTCTTCCGCCCCGTCTCCAGCTCCAGTTCCAACAGCGTCACGTCGTTTTTCTTCGACCGTTTCAGCACCCGGAAACCCGTATTGGCGACCTTCCCCTCCTCTTTAGACGTCACATATACCTTCAACGCCCTGCTCTCCGTCAGGTATGTCGAGATCACTCCCTCGTCCTTCGCGACAATGCCCTCCACCACGGCGAAGTATTTCCGTTCCACCACCGTTTCCGTCCACCGGCTCTGTATCGCCACCTTGATCTCCTCGCTCTTGGCAAACATCATCAAGCCGGACGTTTCCCGGTCCAGACGGTGCAGAACGAAAATTTTGTTACGCGCGTCGTCCTGCTTCACATGCTCGCTCAGGATACTATACGCCGTGCGCATGATCTGCTTGTCGGTCGCCACCGAAAGCAGGCCGTTACGCTTCTCGATCACAATCAGGTCGTCATCCTCGTACACGATCCGTAGCATCGGGTGCGAAACCGCTTCCCGGGCATGGCCGAAATTGACCTCAACCCGATCACCCGGCATCAAGGGCGTGTCGAACTGCGTGGTGATGCAGCCGTTCACCGACACTTGGCGGTGGGTCAGGTAGGATTTGACGGTCGTTTTGCTACGCCCCGCAAAATGTGCGAACAGGAACGGCAATAACGTGCCCGCTTCCCGGATAACGATACTTGCGACTTCGGGATCTTGTTTTTTCATGTCGGCAAAGATACGAAATCCCATGGCATGAAACTTGTTCTTGTGTTCGGAAGATCCATAATATCGGAGAAACTATTTATTCACTAAAACCGGAATTATGAAAACATTCTACACTCTATTGATGACGGCAGCCGTAGGATTCAGTTCGCTCGGCGCCTGGGCCGACGACACCGCAACCGCTTCGGCAGACAATCCGCAACGCGGACACCGCGACAAACGGAACACGGTATGGATCATCGGTTCCGACCCGCGCACCGATGATGTTTGGGCATTGAAAGGCAATGCCATCGACATTTACGCCACAACGGTCAAGAAAGGTTTCCAACAGTCCGGCGTGCCGAATTTCATCATCTCGGACCGCGCCAACAAAGCGGTATTCGGGATCGGGGGTTTCGTCAGCATGCGCACTGCGTATGATTGGAGCAACGTAATCGGGAACAAGGACTTCATCACCTACGATATTCCGATGGTCAAAACCCCGTCCAACAAGCAACGCCTGTTGATGGACGTCAGCACCTCGCGCCTGTTCTTCAAGACGATCGTGAACACCAAGGCGCTGGGCCCGATCGAAACCTACATCGAAACGGACTTCCGCGGCCGCGACAACGTCCTCCGCCTGCGCGAGGCTTACATTTCGTTCAAAGGTCTGACCTTCGGGCAGACGGCCACCACTTTCGTGGACCTTCAGGCCGCTCCGAATACGATCGACTTCCAGGGGCCGAACGCCTACACCTACAACCGTAACCTGATGATCCGTTACCACCTGAACATCAGCCCGAGTTGGGAATTCGCCGTTGCGGTCGAAATGCCAGGCGTCAGCGCCACCACGCCGACCCAAGCTGCCTACACGATCCCGCAGCGAGTGCCGGATATCCCGCTGTATTTCCAGTACAACTGGAACAAGGGACGCAGCCACCTGCGCGCATCGGGACTGCTCCGCACGATGAACTACTACGACAACACCAGCATGAGCACACAAACCCAGCTGGGCTGGGGCGCCATGTTGAGCGGCAATATCGCCCTGAGCCATTCGGCCAACTTCTTCGGCCAGATCGTCTACGGAGAAGGGATCGAGAATTATATCCAGGACCTGAACGGCAACGGTTACGATCTGGTGAGCAATCCGAACCGCCTGGGCCGCCTGCAAACGCTTCCCGCCATGGGCTGGCTGGCCGGCTTCCGGATCAACTTCTCGGAAAGCTGGCAAATGAACGCCGCCTACAGCCAGGTGAGCGTTTGGGACAAGAACAATTACTTTGCACAGGCTCCGAATACCTACCGGCTGTCGCAGTACATCGTGGGCAACCTTTTCTACCGTATCTCCCCGGCTTTCAACGTGGGCGTCGAGTACCTGTACGGTACGCGCAAGAACGTGAACCACGAGCTGGGGCATGCCAACCGCGCCCAGATGATGATACAGTTCAATTTCTAACGATCCATAGTTCTGTTTCTAAATCGGGAGGCGGTTGATTGACAACCGTCTCCCGACATTTTTCACTACCATTTGATTGCGCCCCTGCCCTGGAAGAATTTACACTGCTGCCCTAAATTTTTCAACAAGCAAGCAGCCGTACACGGGTCTTCCGGAGCCAGACAGCCGACATGCCCGGCTCCGGAATTGCAAAGCGGGATGCACACCCCGGGGACAGAGTCCGAAAGAGACCTTCCACCAAGCCGTCATCCCGGGCAGTAACCTGTTCCGACCCCATGAACCCGTTATCGTGAAGCCATGCCGCACAATCCGCATCACTGCGGCTCATACATTTGTATCTCACCGCCGACACTTCATACTTGACAATTCAATCGAAAGATGCATTCTCTAATAGTAAAGATCAGTTCTCTCTTTTCCCGCTTTTAAGAATTACCACGGTCACGGCGACGATGATCAGCACCAGCCCGGCCGCATTTTTCAGGCCGAACGGCTCGGAAAAATGGATGACCCCCACCAGCACTGCCACCAGAGGCTCCAGCGAGCCGAGCACCGACGTAATGGTCGACCCCACACGCTTGACCGCCATAACCAGCGTCAGGTCGGAAACGACCGTCGGCACCAAGGCCAGCAACACGAGGTTAATCCCCGTTTTCCAGTCTTGAATCGGCTCGATGCCCGTGGTCATCTCGGCATAGGCAGCAAACATCAACGCCCCGGACAGCAGCACGTAAAAAGTCAGCGGTATGGGGTCCATCTTGTCCACCCCCGACTTATTGACCCCCACGATATAGATGGCATAGGTCACCACGGTCAGCAACACCGTGGCGATCCCTTCGTAATTGACCTTGCCGCCGCTCCAGTTCAGCAACGCCACCCCGGCTATGGAAACGATAGCAGCGCCGAAAATCCAGACCGATTTCGGCTCCTTGAAAAAAAACACCATAATGAGCGTCACCAACACCGGATAGAGGAAATGTATGGTAGTGGCGATCCCGCTGGGGATCATGCTGTAAGACTCCAGCAGCCACATGGCCGTGGCGGCGTAGAACCAGCCCAGTACGGCCAGCCTGGCGCCCTGCCTGAAACCGATCCGGAAACTCTTGCCCTGAACCAGCCCGATCAATCCGATCAACAGCATTCCCAACCCGAAACGATAGAAAAGGATCGACGGCCCCGACATGGTGCCCATCATCAGAATCGGCACGGCGAACAGGGGGATCAGTCCGAAAGCGGACGACGAAACCAAGGCATAAATGATGCCCTCTCTTTTTTTATTCCGCAGTACTTTTTCCATGGCGACCGCGAAGGTAGCAATAAATGTTCCACGCCGGACAATGGCGCAGCTGGGTCGGACGTTAAAAAAATACGGCCGGATTTTCCCGCCCGGAATGAAATCGACATCTTTGCACAAAACAAACCTGCGAATGAGACACCTCCTTTTTACCGAGCGCATGAAGATGGCCGACCTGATCCACGCCAACTACCGGCTGCTGTTCGTGCTGCCGCGCTTCGGCATCCAGCTCGGCTTAGGCGACAAAAGCATCGGCGAGATCTGCCGCCAGCAAAACATCTCCGCCAGCCTGTTCCTGCTGGTCTGCAACATCTACACCTTCGACGATTTCCTGCCCGAGCCAAGCGAGCTGCACTCCTTCACGGCCGAAGACCTGACCGGCTACCTGCACAACTCGCACGCCGACTACATCCGGGAGCAAATCCCCGAAATACGGCGGCAGGTGCTCGCGCTGGCGAGTTGCTGCGAAGCGAAGAACGGCAAAATACTGGAACGCTTTTTCGACGACTACAGCCGCGAAGTGACCCGCCATTTCAACTACGAGGAGACGGTGGTTTTCCCCTATATCCACAACCTTTCGGAGGGGGTCGAATCGGCCGAGGGCTACTCCATCGGCCAGTTCGAGGAGAACCACAGCAATATCGAAGAGAA
>CAZAPI010000035.1:0-12577 GCA_964486945.1 uncultured Rikenella sp.
GCCACCGGCAGCCACATATGGAGCGGGAAAATCCCCGCTTTCAGCCCGAATCCCGCCAAAAAGAGCAAGAACACCGGCACCGTCATCCCTTCGCCGGTAAAAAAGGAGCAGCTCCCCGCCGAAACTCCGGAGACCGCAAAAGCCCCCAACAGCATAAAAAATCCGATGTGCATCAGCACCAGGTAGCCCACCGCCGCGTGCAGCACCTCCTTGCGCTGCGCGTCGAACATCACCAGCACGAACGAGCTGAGCGTCATCAGCTCCCACCAAAACAGGAACCCATAGGCCGTGGAAGCCGTCACCACCCCCAGCATCGAATAGAACAGCGCCACCAGCGAGGCGAAATGCAGCCCCACCTGCGGATGGCTTTTTCCCGCCGCGTGGCCCGGCATATAGTCCACCGCATAAAGCGAGCACGCCACTCCCGCGATGGCCACAGCCAGCACGAAAACACCCCCCAACGCATCCAGGCCCGGCATCCAGGCCCCCGGCTCCGCCGCAATCTCGGGAAAAACGATCGCCGTCACGCCCGCAACGGCGGCAATCACCGCCCCGACAGCGATCGCCACCGCCGCCACGATCCCCTTGAACCGCGTTCCCGGCGCCGCGAAGACCAGCACCGCACTCAATGTAAGGAAAGGAAAAATATCTCCGATTGTCATGCCATACAAATTGTTATCCGAATTTACACTGCCGCCAGCTGCGCCATCGCCGCCGCCATCACCCCCGCCGTCTCCGTGCGCAGGCGGCTTTCACCCAGCGTCACCGGCACGAATCCCGCACCGCGCGCCATCCGTATTTCTTCCGGCGAAAAATCCCCTTCCGGCCCGATCAGTACGCAAAACTCCCGTTGGCCGGCAGTCGCCGCAGCCGACATGGACGAAAATAGCCCCACCCGGTCTGCCAGCGGCGTCCCCTCGTCACAGTAAGCCACGAAACGTTCCTTATAATATGTATCCGCCGCCATAAAATCCCGGAAAGAGGTCAGCTCGTCCAGCCGCGGCACATAAGCCTTGAGCGACTGTTTCACTGCGCTGAGGACGATCTTCTCCCCCCTGTCCCGCCTGAGCACCTTGCGCTCCGAATGCTCGCACAGAATAGGCGTGATCCGGTCGATGCCGATCTCGGTCGCCTTTTCGAGGAACCACTCGTAGCGGTCCGAATTCTTGGTCGGCGCGATCGCCACATGCAATCGGTACGGCCTGCGCCCGTGGTTTTCTTCCCGCGAAACGATCCGCACGCAACACTCCTTCGCCGTACTGCCCGGCATCACCTCGCCCCCACACCACAGCCCATGCCCGTCAGTCAGCTGCACCACGTCCCCCGCCCGCAGCCGCAGCACCCCCACCGCGTGCCGCGACTCCTCCGGTCCCAGCCGGTAAATCGCAGCGTCCGTCATATCAGGCGTATAGAAAAGGTGCATCGTTGTTTTCCAGCTAAAAAATAAGTCGTACTTTTGTTCCTACGGTTATTACCGGGCGCAGCCTGTGGAGAGCCGGCAATTCATTGCGAACCTCCGCGGGAAAGACTGCGGCCCGACCGCTGACGCGGAAACAATTTAACTGTACGACGGAACAAAAGTACAACTCAAACCTGAAAAACACCAAATAAAAGTGAACCGACTCGTCATGACCGCCCTCTGCGCGTCCGCAGCGCTCACCTCCTGCGGCCCCCAAACCTCCGGCACCGACAATCCTTTCTTCGCCGAATGGGAAACCCCGTTCGGCGTACCCCCTTTCGAACAGATCCTGCCCGAACACTATATTCCCGCCTTCACCGAAGGCATGGCCCGCGAAAAGGCCGAGATCGATGCCATCGTGAACAATCCGGACGCTCCCACTTTCGAGAACACCATCCTCGCCTACGATAACAGCGGCGAGTTTTTGAACCGCGTGTCGTCCGTATTCGGTTGCGTGACCGGGACCGACATGACCCCGGATCTGGAGCAGATACAAGGCGAAGTGTCGCCCATGCTGACCCGCCACGGAAGCGACATCAGCCTCGACCCGAAACTTTTCGCCCGCGTCAAGGCAGTCTACGACGGGCGCGACAGCCTTTGCGCCGACAGCCTCCAGCGGCGGCTGACCGAAAAGATGTACCGGAGTTTCGTGCGCAGCGGCGCCGAACTTTCGGCCGACGACCAGGCCAAATTGCGTCAGGTGGACGAACAACTTTCGATGCTCTCGATCCGCTTCGGGCGGAACCTGCGGGAAGACAACGGGAATTTCGTCCTCATGATAGACAATCAGGACGACCTGAAAGGGCTGCCGCAGAGCGTCGTCGACGCTGCGGCGCATGAAGCGGGAAGCCGCGGCGAAACAGGCAAATGGGCTTTCACGCTGGACAAATCCAGCATGATTCCTTTCCTGCAATACGCCGAAAACCGCGGCCTGCGCGAAAAGTTCTATAAAGGATACCTCACCCGCTGCGACCACAACGACGGACGGGACAACAAAGCTGTGCTCGACTCCATCGCCAACCTGCGGTTCACGCGGGCCAACCTGTTGGGGTACCCGACCCACGCGGCCTACGTATTGGATCGCCAGATGGCCAAGACGCCGGAGGCGGTGTACGCCTTGCTGAACGAGCTTTGGACGCCGGCCCTGGAGCGTGCCAAAGGCGAACTGGCCCAGATGCGGGAAATCAAAATCCAAGAGACCGGCGACAGCACCTTCGCCTCCTGGGACTGGTGGTTTTACGCAGAAAAACTCCGCAAGGCCAAGTACGACCTGAACGAAGACGAATTGCGGCCCTATTTCGCGCTCGACAGCGTGCGCAACGGCGTGTTCGGGCTGGCCAACAAACTCTACGGCATCACCTTCCGCGAACTGACCGACATACCGAAATACAATCCGGACAACCACGTATTCGAAGTGATCGACACCGACGGGACAACCAGCCTCGGCGTACTCTACCTCGACTTCCACCCCCGCGCAGGAAAACGCGTCGGGGCGTGGTGCACCACTTTCCGCAGCCAGTCCTACGACACGACGGGACGGCGCGTGGCCCCCATCGTGTCGATCGTCTGCAACTTCAGCAAGCCGACCGCCGATGCGCCGGCCCTGCTGACCCTCGACGAAGTGAACACCTTCTTCCACGAGTTCGGCCACGGCCTGCACCAGCTCTTCTCGACGGTGCCTTACCGCGGGCTGAAGGGCGTGGAGCGCGACTTCGTCGAACTGCCCTCGCAGGTGATGGAAAACTGGGCCATGCAACCCGAGATGCTCGCCCTGTATGCCCGGCACTACCAGACCGGCGAGCCGATCCCGACGGAAATGGCCGAGAAGATCGCCCGCAGCGGGCTATTCAACCAGGGCTTCGCCACGGTGGAATACCTCGGCGCTTCGGTGCTGGACATGGACTACCACACCCTGACCGCCGGACAACCGATCGACGTGACCGCATTCGAAGCCGCCTCGATGGGCAAACTGGGGATGATCCCGCAGATCGAGCCGCGGTACAAATCCACCTATTTCCAGCACATCTTCAGCGGCGGATACTCGTCGGGCTATTACAGCTACATCTGGGCCGAAGTGCTCGATGCCGACGCTTTCGATGCCTACGTGAAGTCCGGCGACCTGTTCAACCCGGAGATCGCCGCTAAATTCCGCACCCTGCTTAGCCGCGGAGGCACCGCCGACGGCGACGTGCTCTACCGCGACTTCCGCGGTGCCGAGCCATCGAAAGAACCGCTGCTGCGCCGCCGGGGACTGAAATAATGCGGTACGACTTTTGCGGGATTTTCTACCCGCAGGGCGGCACATTCACCGAAAAACCGTATATCCGTTCATATACCCGCAAAAAACACCGCCGGTACCCCAGCAGGAGATAAAACAGAGAACCATGAAAAAACTTTCCTTCATCATTCCGGCACTGGCGGCCGGTCTGATCGCGCTGCCCGCAGCAGCACAGGAAACGGAAACCGTCGACACCATCGCCGTCGAATCCGAAGGGCTCGTTATCCGCCAAGTCGGCGTTCACGAGACGGAAAGCCAGGCTATCGACAACTATAACTTCACGGAATACCCCGGCGACGACTCGTACAGCAGCTCCGCGCGGCCGCCCAAGCGATGGAAATGGCACGGCGGCCACTGGGCCGGCATCGGCATCTACTACAACGGGCTGGTCAAGAACCTGGGGAGCCTCAGCCTGCCGGAGGGAGCCGGATACCTGCGCCAAACCCCGAAATCCATCGGCGTGAACGTCAACTTCACCGACCTCGTTATCGTCTCCAACCGCCACTTCGGGCTGATTACCGGTTTGGGGCTGGAGATGAACAACTTCCGCTTCGACAAAAACATTACCCTTACCCAAGACCCGTCCGGCTATATCGTACCGGATCCGAAGTACGACGAAGCAGGCATCGACCTGAAAAAATCGAAACTGACCACCGTTTACCTCAACATCCCGCTGCTGGCCGAATTCCAGTTCGGACGCAGCAAAAACGGACGACGGGCGCCCGGATTCGTCAACTTCGGCGTTATCGGCGGCGTGCGCCTGCAGGGACACACCAAAGTCAAATACCGCGACGCAGAGGGCGACATGCACACCGAGAAACAGCACAACGGACTGAACCTGCGCAACTTCCATTACGGCATCGAATGCAACGTCGGCTACAAATGGGTGGCACTTTCGGCCCGATACTATCCCCAAAGCATCTTTGTCTCCGACGAAGGACCGAACGTGCAGCAGGTCAATATCGGCCTCTCTTTCATGTTCTAAACAACGCCACCGGCATGAACGACTCCCCCACAATCCTTGTCCGGCAAACAGTCGGCACCCCGCTGGGAGAGATGACCGCCATCGCTTCGGAGCGGGGCATCGTGCTTTTCAACTTCACCGACACCCCCCACCTCGGACGCGAATCGGACAGCCTGTCACGGCACCTGCCCGGAGCAGAGATCATCGACGGGAGCCACCCGTTCCTGACACAGCTGACGGAAGAAATCGGGGAATATTTCGCCGGGACACGGCAGGCGTTCGGCGTGCCGCTGCACCCGGTGGGGACCCCGTTCCAACTGGAAGTGTGGGCCGCCCTGACGACCATTCCTTACGGGACAACCATTTCCTACGCCCGCGAAGCCGCGATGATCGGAAAACCGACCGCCGTGCGGGCCGTAGCCGGCGCCAACGGGCGCAACCGCCTGCCCATACTCATCCCCTGCCACCGGGTGATCGGCTCCGACGGCAGCCCGACCGGATACAGCGGCGGCATCCGCCGCAAAACCGACCTGCTCCGGATCGAACGCAGTTTCATGCTATAAATTCGCGCGGAAATGTAGTATATTTGCATGCCGTCCGCCACATCCGGCGGCGACACCGTCCGACCCACCCCGATTCAGTGCATGAAAGAGTTTATAGCCAGTTACCCCCCTTACCAGATCTTTATCATCGTCCTGCTGATCGTCTGCGCCGCCGTCCAGATCGTCTACTGGATCCGTTACGGCCGCGTGGCGACACACCGGCACAGCCTGCGGGAGCCCGAGGGGGCGACCACCCCCCCGGTATCCGTGGTGGTAATCGTGGCCGACGATCCCGACTATATTACCGAACACTTACCCAAATTACTGACGCAAAATCACCCGAACTACGAAGTCGTAGTCGTGGACGACGGCAGCGAAATCGACCTCACCGACGAGCTGCTCATGATGCAGGCACGATACCCGCACCTGCGCTTCACCACCATTAAAGCCGATCCCGTGTTCCGGCACAGCCGCAAGCTGGCCCTGACCGTCGGGATCAAAGCAGCCCGGTACGAAAACATCATCTTCACCGACGCCGACGCCGTGCCGGCTTCCGAGAAATGGCTCTCCATCATGGCGCGGGGATTTAACGGCGGACAGCTCGTCATCGGCTACACCGGCATCGAACGGAAACCGGGGCTGGCCAACAAAATCATGCGCTGCCAGCGGCTCACGACATCGATCCGGTACCTCAACTCCGCTATCCGGGGCCACGTCTATCGCGGCATCTACAACAACATCGGCTACACCAAACGCCTCTTTTTCGGCAACAAAGGTTACACCCACCTGCGCCTGACCCTCGGCGAAGACGACCTCTTCGTCCAGAAAGTCGCCCCGGTCTGCTCCCGGCGCACCAGCGTGATGCTCAACCCGTCGGCCACCGTCCGGCAATTCCAGTGGGGCAATCTCAAGTGGTGGCGCTCCGAACGGCATTACCGCAGCGCAGCTTTCGACCTCTACCCGTGGAGCGTGCGGATCTCCGTGATCGCAGAACTGCTGACCCGCGCCATGCTGACACTGGGGACCGCAGCGATCCTCATCCTGCTGCCGCCCGTGCTGTGGATCATTGCCGCCAGCCTCTTCATCCTGCGGGAACTGACCATGATCCTCACCGTCCGGATGATTGCCCGGCGCGTGGGCGAACGCCGCCTGCTGTGGGCCTACCTGGCACACGACCTCTGCGCCCCCGCCGGAGAGCTGACCCTCTGGATCGGCCGCAAACTCAGACCCAGCCAGCGCCTATGGATATAACGCCCGAAAAACAGACCGACCAGCAACTGATCGAGCTGATCCTCGCCGGCAACACCATTTGCTACGAGACCCTGTTCGACCGCTACCGGCGCCAGCTTTACGCCTCCACCCTGAGCAAGTGCGGCGACGAGCAGGATGCCTGCGACATCATTCAGGAGACCTACGTCAAAGCCTACTTCAACCTGCCCCGCTACAACCCCGAATACACCTTCGGGCAGTGGGTCTACACCATCGCGCGCAACCTGTTCATCGACTTCACCCGCCGAAAACGGTCGGCCGGGAGCACCGTTTCCATCGACAGCGCGGGCGGCAGCGAGATCAACCCGCCCTGCGACACGCCGAACCCCGAAGAACGGATCATCTCGCGGCAGCGGAGCCGCATGCTCGACAACCTGATGGGCGAACTGCCGCCACGCTACCGCACCATGATCGAGCTCCGCTTCGTCGACGAATACTCCTACGAAGAGATCGCCGAAAAACTGGATATGCCCATCGGGACGGTCAAGACACAGATACACCGGGCACGGGAGCGGCTATGCGCGTTAATTACAGCCCGGAAACTGCTTTAACTTTTCACCACATCCCCTTCTTTATTTGGCCTCGCGCCGCCCCCGGCCGCTTTGCGGCCCGGTGCAAAGGCCACCGCTGACGCGGAAAACCCGATTATTATTACATCATGACCCTTATCGACCGCTATTTTCCCGACCTTACCCCCCGGCAGCGCGAACAGTTCGCCGCCATGCCGGAACTCTATAAAGAGTGGAACTCGAAAATCAACGTCATCTCCCGCAAAGACATCGACAGCATCGAAGAACACCACATCCTCCACTCGCTCGCCATTGCCAAAACCGGACTGATCGTGCCGGGCGAGAGCATACTCGACGTCGGATGCGGCGGCGGGTTTCCCGGGATACCGCTGGCCGTGTACTACCCCGAAGTGCAGTTTATCCTCGTCGACAGTATCGGCAAGAAGATCAAAGTCGTGCAGGAAGTGGCCGCCTCCCTCGGCCTTACCAACGTACGCGCCGAACACTGCCGCGTCGAGCAGCTCGACGGAGGACGCAGCCGCTTCGACTGGGTGGTCAGCCGCGCCGTCACCGACCTCAAAACCTTTGCGGGATGGACATGGCGGCGGACGACATACGGCATCATCTACCTCAAAGGCGGCGACCTCGACGCCGAGATCGCCGAAGCCGGTCATAAGACCGAACAGCTGCCAGTGTCCACATGGTTCGACGGCGAATTCTTCGAAACGAAAAAAGTCCTCGTGCTGCCAAAAAAATAGAGCCGCAAAGCAGCGGTTCGTTGATTAACACTTTCAGGCACCGTTTCCGCAGATTCGTTCCGGAGCCAGCGAAAGAGATTTTCGAATCGCATGAGCGACATGAAAAAGCCCCTGCGCTAAGCGTAGCTCCGAAACACCATCGGAAAATGAGCGCCGAGAAGCAGACGCGCCCGCGATACTACCCGTTCTTTCAATTTCGGCCTGCGCCATCCCGGAAGCGGCCCAAGACCGCTGGCACAAGGCCGGCCATTCTGAAGAATGGCGCTACCCGCTCGCAGCTCATGCAGCTCGCTTCGTTCGCCACCACGGAAAATAATCCCTCCAACGGACAAAGATTGCCCCATCACCATATGGTAATGTAAAAAATAATTCATACCTTTGCCTTGCATTTTCCGGTTTCGCATCGGTCAAATTCCTGAAAATTAAGATAATAACGAATAACCATGAAAAGGACTTTCCAACCCTCGCAGCGCAAACGCGTCAACAAGCACGGTTTCCGCGAACGTATGTCAACCCCGAACGGCCGCCGCGTGCTGGCAGCCCGCCGCGCTAAAGGGCGTAAGAAACTGACTGTTTCCGATGAATTCCGGCAGGCATAACGCATAAAATTTCCGCTGAAAGGCGAAGCCCCTTTTTCCGCCACGGAAAAAGGGGCTTTTTCGTATCTTTGCTTTCGTTATGACCGACCTTATACCGAACACCCTGAACCTCGCTCCGGAAGTCGAACGCATCGCCACCGCCCTGCTAGACCCAGCCCGGAAATATCGTCTGACCGATGCCGACGCGCTTATTCTAATGCGCGAGGCACCCGTTGCCTTGCTGGGCACACTCGCCGTGGCCCGCAAGCGGCAGATGTCGGGCGACAACGTCTACTACAACCGGAACATCCATATCGAGCCGACCAACATCTGCGTTTTCAAGTGCAAATTTTGTTCCTATCGACGCGGCGCCGGCGAGCCGGATGCCTGGTACCACGACCTCGACGCCGTGGAACGGCTGGCAGCCGAACGGCAGGGGGAACCGATCACCGAAGTGCATATCGTGGGGGGGGTGCATCCGAACCACGACTTGGAATACTACTGCGAAATGATCCGGCGAGTCAAGCGGGCATTGCCGCACGTGGTGGTGAAAGCATACACGGCGGTCGAGCTGCACTATATCATCGAAAAGGCGGGACTATCTCTGGAAGAAGGCCTGAAAAAACTCAAAGAGGCGGGAATGGAGGCCATACCGGGCGGCGGAGCCGAGATATTCGATCCGGTCATCCGGGGACAGATATGCCCGGAGAAGCCGAATGCAGAGGAGTGGCTCGCCACCCACGAAGCGGCGCACCGCTTAGGGCTGGCGACGAACTGCACGATCCTATACGGCCATATCGAGAGTTACGAACACCGGATCGGCCACCTGCGGCGGCTGCGGGAGTTGCAAGACCGCACGCACGGGTTCGACGCGTTCATCCCGCTGAAATACCGGAATATGCACAACTCCATGTCGGCCATCGGCGAGGTGTCGCTGCCGGAGGACATGAAAATGATGGCCATCTCGAGGCTCTACCTCGACAACATCCCGCATATCAAGGCTTACTGGCCGATGCTGGGAATCGGGGCGACAGAGCTGGCCCTGTCGTTCGGCGCGGACGACATCGACGGCACGATCGACGATACTACCAAGATCTACTCCATGGCTGGGGCCGAAGACCAAAAGCCGAGGCTCACGACGGAGCGGATGGAGCAACTGGTACGGGCGGCGGGCTTCGTGCCGGTCGAGCGTGACACCTTCTACCGCCCGGTATTGCACAGATAACCATCGGTTATTCGATCGGTTTTCTATACTCGTTTTGTACGAAACTGTTCCTCTGATGCAAGAAATACTGTTTTTGACGACCGCCTGTGGGAATAAGCAACGGAGCCTTTGGCACAGTTGCGGCTTCCCGCCGGGGAAGGCGGTCGTCGCAGCCTAACGGCGCAAGAAACCCTAACCACTTGCTTCCGGCCTGCGCGGCCCGCACAGCTCGCCGCCATCACAAGGTGGCAGTCCTATTCGACGTGATGCAAAATAACCGATCGAATAAAAAATCCTATCTTTGTCCATTATGCCCACACCCTATCGGAACCGGCCCCGGCGGCCGCAAGCGAAACGGAAGATGCCTCCCGTGCTCGTCCGCATATACGACACCATCCGCGGCAACGTATTGCTGCGGAACCTCGTCATGGCCCTGTGTTTGGGGATCATCCTCTACTTCGTCGTCAACCTGTACCTCAATATCTACACCCGTCACGGACAGAAATTCATCGTTCCTTCCATGATCGAGCACACCGTGTCCGAAGCGGCAGGCATGGCCTCCAAAGGCGACCTGGTGCTCGAAGTGATCGACTCCCTGTACATGCCCAAGCAGAAGCCCGGCCTGATCCTCGACCAGAGCCCCAAACCCGGCATGGGCGTCAAGTCGGGACGGCGCATATTCCTCACCGTCAACGCATCCCGGCCCCGGACAGACATCATACCTTATGTTACGGGATACTCGCTGCGACAAGCCAAGAACATGCTTGAGACCAAAGGCTTCGAGATCGAGAAACTCGTTTACCGATCCGACATGGCCACCAACAACGTACTCGACGAACTCTACAAAGGCAAATCCGTCACCCAGGGTTCCCGTACCGAAGCCGAATTAGGCTCCGGAATCACGCTGATCGTGGGCGTGAACCACTCCTCGCCGCTGCCCCGGATACCGAAAGTGATCGGGCTGACCCTGCGCGAAGCCAAAAGCAGGCTTTGGGAAGTGGGGCTGAACGTCGGGAACGTCAGGTACGACTCCGGCATCGACGGGTCCGATAAGGAAGACGCCCGGGTTTACCGGCAGGAGCCGAACCAGCAGAGCCGAACCGACTACGGGGGAAAAATCTCGCTGTGGCTGACCCTCGATGCGCAAAAGATCGCTTCGTCGGCAAAAATTTCCGATGCCGCGGCGCGTCGGTATGCCATGGACGAAGAGGAGGAAACCGACACTATGCAGGAGGAGGGCACCGATGAACACTAACCATCCCGAAACCTACACCGCTCCCGACCTGCCCGCAGACGACTCCGAAGAGGGAGGCGACGAACTTTTCGAACACTTCAACGTCACCGCCGACCGCGGACAGGGGATGCTGCGGCTCGACAAATTCCTGGCCACGCGGCTCGAAAACACCTCCCGGAACCGGATACAGACAGCTGCCGACGCCGGGAACATCCTCGTCAACGGCAAAGCCGCAAAATCCAGTTACAAAGTAAAACCCCTCGACCAGATCTCCATCGTGCTGCCCTACCCGCCGCGCGAACTGGAAATCATCGCCGAAGATATACCCCTGAACATCGTTTACGAAGACGACGACCTGATCGTCGTCAACAAGGAAGCAGGCATGGTGGTGCATCCCGGGCACGGCAACTACACCGGCACATTGGTGAACGCCCTGACCTACCACCTGCAAGGATTGCCGCTTTTCGAGACCGGGGATATGCGCGCCGGGCTGGTGCACCGGATCGACAAAAACACCTCCGGCCTCTTGGTGGTAGCGAAAAACGAGCGGGCGCACGCTTTCCTGGCGCGGCAATTCTACGACCACTCGATCAAACGCATTTACCATGCACTGGTTTGGGGCAACTTCGACCAGGACGAAGGAACTATCGTGGGGAACATCGCCCGCAGCACGAGCGACCGGATGCGAATGGCCGTTTACCCGCCGGACGGACCTGTGGGCAAGCATGCCGTGACCCACTACCGGGTGCTGAAACGGCTGGGGTATGTGACGCTGGTGGAGTGCAAGCTCGAAACCGGACGCACGCACCAGATCCGGGTACACATGGAGTCGATCGGCCACCCGCTGTTCAACGACGAGCGTTACGGCGGCGACCGGATACTCAAAGGGACGACATTCAGCAAGTACAAACAGTTCGTCGAAAATTGTTTCGCCCTGATGCCGCGGCACGGGCTCCACGCCTTGAGCCTGGGCTTCGTACATCCCGCAAGCAAGGAGGAGGTCTATTTCGAATCGGAATACCCGGCGGACTTCGCAGCCTGCCTTTCTAAGTGGGAGAGCTATACGGCTTCGCGCGGCGAAATCGAAGACAACGGCTGACCCACCCGCTGTTTTTCCGGCCGGAAATTTCGGGAATCGGGAAAAATCCTTAACTTTATCCGAGATTAATCACACTTCAATAAAATCCTTATGGGACAAAGAACTTTCACCATCATAAAACCCGACTCGGTAGGCGGGAACCATATCGGTGAGATCCTGACAATGATCGAGAAAGCGGGCTTCCGCATCATCGCTCTCAAGATGACCTACCTGAGCCGCTCGGATGCCGAGAAATTCTACTATGTGCACAAGGGACGGCCTTTCTTCCGCAACCTTTACCTCTTCATGACTTCGGGACCGATCGTGGCGGCAGTGTTGGAAAAGGAGGACTCGCAGGATGCGGTGGCGGAGTTCCGCGAACTGATCGGCAAGACGAACCCGGAGCTGGCGGCGGAAGGCACCATCCGCAAGAAGTTCGCGGCATCCAAAACCCGGAACGCGATCCATGCCTCGGACAGCGACGAGAATGCAGCCTGGGAGGCGGCGTTCTTCTTCCCAGACAAGGAGATCATCGACACGAAGTATTCTCTTCCGCTGCCGGAAGACGAGATCGACAGCGACTAATCCTACCGCTACCTTTTACGCCGTTCCTCACCGAACGGCATTTTTTTAATCGTAAGGTTAAAAATCAGCGATACGCAGTATCGCCCGCTCGCCGCGAGCACGCGGCCCCGCGCGGGAGC
>CAZAPI010000036.1:0-12428 GCA_964486945.1 uncultured Rikenella sp.
GCCGTGGTCAGTTCGCCCGGGATGCCGATTAGGGCATCGTGCAATTCGTCGGGATATATTTTGTGTTTGCTCACCAGCAGCGGCCCGTTGCCGTGCCCCAGCGCGCTTCCGCTTCTCAGCAGCCGGAACGCCCCCACGGCCTCCGGCAGCGCCGCATAACTGATTTTGATCACATCCTCGTCGTCCGGATGCTGAATGGCCGCTCCGTTCAACGCGTCGATGTCGTCGAACAGCGGCTCGAACACGAGACCCTCCGTATTCACCAGCCCATGTATCATGGCGTGGAACGTGAAAGTGTCGTTCGGACAAGGCGAGATATGCAGTTTCATCGATCGTACGGTTATTTTACATGGGGGGAGGCAACACCCCGGCGAAAGCCCGTGGCCGCCGGGGGCACTCCAGCCGGGTTGTAATTATCCCGAAGAATATCCGGACCGGCTTTTTGTGGATTCTTTGTAGGCTTTTCTGACAACCCGGGAAAACACCCCCGCCGGCATGAGGGGTATGAATAACGACCCTCCGGTTTAGAACACCACAGGAGCCGAAGTCACACTCCCCAGCTGGAACACCGGGATACGCTCCCGCGCCAGCTCGTCGTTGCCGTCCACCAGCTTGACCGTCTGCACCGCCGGCACCCGATAACGCACGCTCACCGCACCCTTTTTGGAACTGCCGTCCGCGCCGCCGGCCGCCGGGCCGTTGTCCGAAGCCTCGGCCGTCATTTCGATCACGATCGGCCGCCCTGAAAGATCCGTGTCCGGCACCACCCCCCTGGTCGGCGAGAAACGGCAGACGATCGTCGTCCCCTTGGCCGACGGCAGCACCGAGAAAGTCTTTACCATCCGTTGCGTGTAGCGCTTTCCGATGAACAGCGCCAGGTATTCCGACTCGATCCGGTCCATCTCCTTGAGCGCCGCTTCGAGCCCCGCCCCGAAAACATTCTCGCCCGTTTCGCCCGTCACCAGGTCGAAACGCCGCTTGCGCAGCGTGAAGATTGCCTTGGCCGCGTCCGCCGCCATCTGTTCCGTGCTTTTCTCGACCGTCGAAGTGCGATTCACCGGCAGCTCCCCGAAACTGTCGTTGTCCGCCAGCCCGCTCTGCTCCGTGGTCGTCCCGTACAGCGGGTCGAGGCTCACGTCCGTGAACGGATTGTTGTTTCCGATCGCCGCCCCCGGGAACTCCGCGTCCGCCAGCAGCGGCTTCTGCGGCGGCACTGCAGAGGAGAGCCAGCGGAACACCTTGCCCTGCGCGTCCACCGGTTGGTCCAGGTGGTAAGTCTGTGCCGGATCCGGCTCCTCGTAATAGCCCAGCGAGGCATCGATGATGCGGTAGTTCTGTTTGTCGCTCATCGCCGCGCCCGAAATGCCCAGATACTGCGAGGCGAACTTGGCGTACGGCCCGCGCAGGATCACCTCCCGTTCCACCGCCATCGTGACGGTCACCACCGTCCGGGGCAGGGTATAACCATCGATGGTCCGGGAGTCGACTCCCTGTGCGAAAGCGCTGATCTGCGCCGTTGCCGGCGTCATCGCCGTCAGGGCCAGGCATGCGGCTGCCCCCGCGACCGCCGCTTTATAAAAGGTAGTTTTTTTCATAGTCCGAATGTTCGTTTACAGTGTGTTGCCCAAATGTACGTTTTTTTCCGAGAAAGCGATACTCTCGATGCGAAACGGCGCATCGGCGGCACGTCAGAACTTCAGGTAGAACTCCCGCGTCAGTTCCCGGTAGTTTTCCGTAAAATTCCCCTTGCCGTCCTCGATGCAGAGCGTTTCCCTGACAATGTCCTCCCGGTTGCGCCGGGTAGTCGAGAACTCCGCCGCCACCCGTTTGATCGGTTTGTGCGGCACTCCGCGCACCTCCAGCATCCGCTCTGCGAACAAACCCCGTGCCGCAGCTTTTGCGATGAAGATTCCCGCCTCCCGGTAGGGAAAGATCGCCGCGAACCGGCCTTGTGGTGCCAGCAGCGAGAGTATGGCCCCGATCAGCTCGTCGTATGGCAGCAGTTCCGCATGCCGCGCCGCCACCCGCTCCGCGCTCGGTTGCGCGGCCGTCGCCGACGTGTCGAACCCCCGCCGGAAATCGGTCCCCGCCATAAAGTACGGCGGATTCGACACGATCAGGTCATACCTCCCCTCCGCCGCATATCCTTCCGCATACCGTTGGATCGGCATGTCATGCGCCTTAATCCGTCCACCCCACGGCGAAGCCTCGAAATTCGAGGCCGCTTCCGCCGTCGCTTCCGGATCTATCTCCACCGCGTCGATCGTGACCGTTTCCGGGTATGTCGCCGTGCGTTGCGCCAGCATCAGGGCGATAACCCCCGTCCCCGTGCCGATATCCAGTATCCGCCGCTCCGACCCGTAGAGGCCGGCCCATGCCCCCAGCAGCACCCCGTCCGTTCCCACCTTCATAGCCGCCCGTTCCTGCGCCACGGAGAACTGTTTGAAACGGAAAGAGCTGCTCCGTTTTTTCGAAGTGTCCCGCACGACAGCGCCCAGCCCGGGATCACCCTTGGCGGCGGACAGCACCTCGCGAGCTCGGTTTTGTCCGCCACTGGTTCTGGGTCCGCTTTTTTCAAAGAGTTTATCCATAAAAGTCAGTCGATCCGCGTGATTTTAGCCCCCAAGGCGTTGAGCCGCCCGTCGATATTCTGGTATCCCCGGTCGATTTGATCGATGTTCTGGATAATGCTTTTGCCGTTGGCGCTCATCGCCGCGATCAGCAGCGCCACTCCGGCCCGGATGTCCGGCGAAGTCATTGTCGTTCCCCTTAGCCGAATGGCGTGGTCGTGGCCGATCACCGTGGCCCGGTGCGGGTCGCACAGGATGATCTGCGCCCCCATGTCGATCAGCTTGTCCACGAAGAACAGGCGGCTTTCGAACATCTTCTGGTGGATGAGTACAGACCCCTTGGCCTGCGTGGCCACCACAAGAAACACGCTCAAGAGGTCGGGAGTAAGTCCCGGCCACGGTGCGTCGGCGATGGTCATGATCGAGCCGTCGATAAAGCTCTCGATCTCGTAATGATCCTGTTTCGGGATATGGATATCGTCCCCCCGTTGCTCGAATCGGATCCCCATACGCGCGAACTGCTGCGGAATAATACCCAGGTCGTCGTACGACACGTCCTTGATCGTAATTTCGGAATGGGTCATGGCCGCCATGCCGATAAAGCTGCCCACCTCGATCATGTCGGGCAGCATCGTGTGTTCCGTTCCGCCCAGTGAATCCACCCCTTCGATGGTCAGCCGGTTTGAGGCGATGCCGCTGATATTGGCTCCCATACGCACCAGCATCCGGCAGAGTTGCTGCAGGTAGGGTTCGCACGCGGCGTTATATATAGTAGTAGTCCCCTCGGCCAGTACTGCCGCCATGACGATATTGGCCGTTCCCGTCACCGAAGCCTCGTCCAGCAGCATATAGGTTCCGTGCAGCTTATGATCCGGCCCCGGAGCCTGTACGGTATAGAATTTCTGGTCGGTATCGAAATCGAACTCCGCCCCTAATTTCTGGAAGCCGATAAAATGGGTGTCCAGCCTCCGGCGCCCGATTTTGTCGCCGCCGGGCTTGGGCATATAGGCCCTCCCATACCTTGCGAGCAGCGGTCCCGTGATCATCACCGATCCGCGCAGCCGCGAGGCCGCTTTGCGGAATTCGTCGGTTTGCAGGTAGCAGAGGTCCACGTCTTTGGCCTGGAACGAGTAGTTTCCGGGCCCCAAACGTTCGACGGCGACGCCCATGGCCTCCAGCAGGCCGATGAGCTGCATGACGTCGATGATTTCGGGGATATTGTGAATGGTAACTTTTTCGGGGGTCAGCAGGGTGGCGCATATGATTTGGAGCGCTTCGTTCTTGGCCCCCTGGGGGGTGATTTCGCCGCTGAGTGCGCATCCCCCGGTCACTTCGAATGTAGCCATGGTTCGTTTTTTGTTTGCCTAAAGATATGGATTAGCCCCCGAACCTGCAAATCCTCCCCTGAGGCAGTGATAAAACCGGACGATTGAATAGATCAGCCGTCGGTCTGCATGACATTGAGTTTGACATCGTCCAGCGTAATCTCCTGCCCGCTGAGGATCAGCAGCCTTTCGACCGCATTGTGCAGCTCCCGGATATTCCCCGTCCACGGCATGCCGCACAGCGCCTCCACCGCTTCCGGCGTGATCGACCCCAGCGGCTTGCCCTTGTCCGCACAGATATTCTTGATGAAGTGCTCCACCAGCAGCGGAATATCCTCCCGCCTCTCCGCCAGGCTCGGCACATGGATGATGATCACACTCAGCCGGTGGTATAAGTCTTCGCGGAACGTCCCTTTGGCGATCTCCTCCAGTAAGTTCTTGTTGGTCGCCGCCAGCACCCGCGCATCCACGTCGATATCCTTGTCCGACCCCACCCGCGTGATCTTCCGTTCCTGCAAAGCCCTCAGCACCTTGGCCTGCGCCGCCAGACTCATGTCCCCGATCTCGTCCAGGAAGATCGTCCCGCCGTCCGCCTGCTCGAACTTACCCTTGCGTTGTTTAATGGCCGACGTGAACGCCCCCTTCTCGTGCCCGAACAATTCGCTCTCGATCAGATCCGAAGGGATCGCCGCGCAGTTGACCTCGACGAAAGGCATCTGGCTGCGGTCGCTCTTCTCGTGCAGCCACCTCGCCACCAGCTCCTTTCCCGTCCCGTTCGAACCCGTAATCAACACCCGCGCGTCCGTTGCCGCCACCTTGTCGATCAGCATCTTGACCCGCCCGATGGCCGGCGACCTCCCCACGATCTCGGCCACCTTGTGCACCTTGCGCCTGAGCGTTTTGGTCTCCTTGACCAACGAGCCCCGCTCCAGCGCGTTCTTCACCGTCACCAGGATGCGGTTCATGTCGATCGGCTTCTCGATATAGTCGAAAGCCCCTTTTTTGATGCACTCCACCGCCGTGTCGATGTTCCCGTGTCCCGAGATCATCACCACCGTGGTGTCCGGATGCCTTTCGATCAGCTTGTCCAGCAATTCTATCCCGTCCATCTCCGGCATTTTAATATCCGAGATCACCAGGTCGAACGACTCGGCGCCGATCATCTCATAACCCTGCACCCCGTTCTCGGCGGTCTTCACCGTGTGTCCCTCCATCTCCAACAACTCCCCGATAATGTTGCGGATGCTCCGCTCGTCGTCTATAACAAGAATTTTGGCCATATTGCGTCGATAATTTTTCCGGTTTCCAAAGTTAGCACTATATTTGCTTCGTTTTCATTTTTGCAGGGGAATAAGGTTCGTAAAAATTCCCGCAAATCCGGTGCCAAATTTAAGACTCCAATCATGAACCGAGATAAATCGAGACTCCTGCTCTCCGAGTACGGGCGTAATGTTCAGACTATGGTCAGCTACCTGAAAACCATCGAAGACAGGGAGTTGCGCAACCGCCAGGCCGAGGTGGTGGTGGCGGTGATGGGCAATGTGAACCCGGCCCAGAAAGACAGCGAGGGATTTCAGCAGATGCTTTGGGACCACCTGTTCATGATCGCCGATTTCGATCTCGACGTGGATGCGCCGTACCCGAAGCCGACGCCGGACATGTTCGCTCCGCACCCGCACCCGGTGGCCTACTCGCAGCGGTATATCGCCCAAAAGCAGTACGGGGCCAACGTGAAGCGGATGATCGAGGCGCTGTCCGCCGAGCCGGAGGGGGAGCAACGGTACACGGCGGCGGCCAACGTGGCGAAGTACATGAAGCAGAAATCGTTCGAATACAACAAGGAGTTCCCGTCGAACGAGGTGGTGATCGCTGACATCCGGCAGATGTCGCACGGTGCGATCGTGCTGGACGCGGACACGCTGGACAACACGCGGATCGACACCTCCTCGGTGTCGGGCCGCTCGCAGAACGGCCGGGGTAAGAATAACCGCAATAACAATCCGGGCGGCAATGCCAATGGCTTCCAACAGAAAAAGTACATCAAACGCACTCTTTCCAAATAACCTGACGATTAATTACCGGCGTCGGAATTCCGAGAGCGTGATCGCCGTCGCCGTCGCGACATTCAGCGACTCCGACGTCAGCCCCGCCTCCCGCGGGAAAGGCGGGATATACAGCTTGTGCGACACCAGTTCCGCCACCGACGGCGAGATCCCCTTCCCCTCGTTCCCCATCACCACGATCCCCGCGTCAGACGACAGACTGCACCTATATATGTCGTTCCCCTCCAGGAACGTCCCGTAGACCGGAACCCCCGCCGCCGCAGCCGAAGAAAGCAGGCCGTCCAAAGGCCCGTAATGCACCCTCACCCGTAAGATCGCCCCCATCGTCGCCTGCACCACCTTCGGACTCCAGCAGTCCGCAGTTTTCGGCGAACAATAAATGTCCCGCACCCCGAACCAGTCCGCCAGTCGGATGATCGTCCCCACATTGCCCGGGTCCTGCACATCGTCCAGCGCCAGGCACAGCCCCTCCGGAGCCTTCGCCGCCCCGAACGACGGGATCTCCGCCACCGCCAGCACCGGCGTCGGCGTGCGCAGGAACGACAGTCGGGCCATCTCCGACGCCGACACATTTTCCCCCACCCGATATACCTCCCGCACCCTGAAATCCGAAGCCAGCAATTCACCCGTCAGCTTTTCGCCCTCCGCAACGAAAAGTCCCATCGCCGTTCGCCCCGCCTTGTCGCCCAGCGACCGTACCCGTTTGATATCCGCTTTGGTAATCATCCCCGTGAAGATTGTGATTCTGACTGCAAATATAAACAAACCGAGCGCAATCGATCCAGCTCGAAATAACCGAGTCGCAGTTTATAATAATATGTGAAAATAGATAAATAGACCGAAAAACCCGGCATGTTTCCGGAAAAAGCGTTACCTTTGTATTTCAGAAACTAATTCTGAAAATTGACATGCTGAAAAGTAAGACCGCCCGCTTGATCTTAGAGGATGGTACGCAGTTCGACGGCTTCTCGTTCGGTGCAGAACAGTCTGTATCGGGGGAAGTCGTTTTTTCTACTGCAATGACAGGCTATCCGGAAAGCCTGACCGACCCCTCCTATTCCGGCCAAATTCTGGTGATCACCTATCCGCTTATCGGGAACTACGGCGTGCCCGATGCCACAGCGCAGGACCAAGCCACCGGTCTGCCCCGGTTCTTCGAGTCCGACCGCGTGCATATCAAAGGGCTGGTCATCAGCGACTACTCTTTTCAGTACAGCCATTGGAACGCCGTAAAGAGCCTCTCCGATTGGCTTAAGGAAAATGGCGTGCCGGGGATCTTCGGAGTCGACACCCGGCAGATCACCAAAATCATCAGAGAACGCGGAGTGATGCTCGGCAAACTATTGCAGGAGACCGACTTCAGCCATGCCGACGCCATACCATTTCACAATCCCAACAAGGAAAACCTCGTCGCAAAAGTTTCGTGCGACAGTGTCATCACCTACGCCAACCCGAACGCCCGGCGGACGATCGTGCTGGTAGACTGCGGGTGCAAATACAACATTATCCGGTGCCTCTATAACCGGGACGCCACAGTGGTGCGAGTGCCGTGGGACTACGACTTCAGCACCCTGGACTACGACGGCGTGATGCTCAGCAATGGCCCGGGAGATCCCGCCTTATGCGGAGCGACCATAGCCAACATCAAAAAGGCGATGGCCGAAAAACCGAACCGTCCCATTTTCGGGATATGTTTGGGGAACCAACTCCTCAGCTGGGCCGCAGGAGCAACCACCTATAAACTCAAATACGGGCACCGCAGCCATAACCAGCCCGCACTGGAAGTAGGGACCAACCGAGCCGTGATAACATCTCAGAACCACGGATATGCAGTCGATCCGGCAGGCCTCGGCCAAGGATGGGAACCCTACTTCATCAACCTCAACGACAACACCGTCGAAGGGATCAAACACACCTCCTTGCCGTTCTTCAGCGTGCAATTCCACCCGGAAGCCGCCAGCGGCCCCGTCGACACCGAATACCTTTTCGACCAGTTTATAGACCTAATCGACCAATACAAGCAATAATGTCAGCTACCAGAGACAACAACATAAAGAAAGTGGTGCTGCTCGGTTCGGGCGCACTGAAGATCGGCGAGGCAGGCGAGTTCGACTACTCGGGATCGCAAGCCCTCAAAGCGTTGAAAGAGGAAGGGATATATACCATCCTCATCAACCCGAACATCGCGACCGTACAGACCTCGGAAGGGATTGCCGACAAAGTCTATTTTCTGCCCGTGACCCCGGATTTCGTCGAAGACGTGATCGCCCGTGAGCGTCCGGAAGGGATTCTGCTCGCATTCGGCGGGCAGACCGCTCTCAACTGCGGCGTGCAACTCTACAAGCGAGGCATTCTCGAAAAATATAACGTGCAAGTCCTGGGGACACCGGTGCAAGCCATTATGGACACCGAAGACCGCGATCTGTTCGTCCATAAATTGGACGAGATCAACGTCAAGACCATCAAGAGCGAAGCCGTAACCACCGTAGCAGACGCCAAGCGGGTAGCCCGCGAACTGGGCTATCCGGTCATCATTCGGGCCGCCTACACACTGGGCGGCCTGGGCTCAGGCTTCTGCGACAACGACGAAGAACTGGACACATTGGCCGCCAAAGCATTCACCTATTCGCCGCAGATCCTGGTCGAGAAATCGCTCAAAGGGTGGAAAGAAGTCGAATACGAAGTGGTGCGAGACAAATACGACAACTGCATCACCGTTTGTAACATGGAAAACTTCGACCCGCTGGGGATACATACCGGAGAATCCATCGTCGTGGCCCCGTCGCAGACCCTGACCAATGCCGAATACCATAAACTGCGGCAGATCGCGATCCGGATTATCCGTCACGTGGGAATCGTCGGGGAATGCAACGTACAATACGCCTTAGACCCCAACTCAGAAGATTACCGGGTGATCGAAGTCAATGCCAGACTTAGCCGGAGCTCAGCGCTGGCCTCCAAAGCGACCGGATACCCCCTGGCCTTTGTGGCAGCGAAATTAGGGCTTGGCTACGGCTTGCACGAACTCAAGAACTCAGTGACCAAGTCTACAACCGCTTGCTTCGAGCCCGCATTGGACTATATCGTCTGCAAGATCCCGAGATGGGACCTGAGCAAATTCAAAGGCGTATCCCGGGAACTGGGCAGCTCGATGAAATCCGTCGGAGAAGTGATGGCCATCGGCCGTAATTTCGAAGAAGCCATACAGAAAGGCCTGAGAATGATCGGGCAAGGGATGCACGGCTTCGTGGCCAACAAAGAGATGGCCGTAGACGACATCGACCGGGAACTGACCAAGCCGACCGACAAACGGATATTCGTGATCGCACAGGCATTCAAACACGGGTACACAGTCGAGCGGATACACGAACTGACCAAGATCGACAACTGGTTCCTGCGCAAACTGGCCGGGATCATAGCCCTCGAAGACGAGATGGGCACCTACGACCGACTCGAAACCCTGCCCGACACGATGCTCTGGGAAGCCAAGAAAAAAGGCTTCTCCGACTTCCAGATCGCCCGGACCGTCCTCCACAGCGAAGACCTCCGGATGGAAGAAGGCCTGCTCAAAGTGCGTGCATACCGGAAAGCCAAAGGAATTACCCCCGTCGTGAAACAGATCGACACCCTGGCCGCCGAATATCCGGCACAGACCAACTATCTGTACCTCACATATAACGGGACAAAACACGACATCGACTTCGCACACGACGGCCGCTCAGTGATCGTGCTCGGGTCCGGCGCCTATCGCATCGGATCATCCGTAGAATTCGACTGGTGCTCAGTGAGCGCGATCAATACCATTCGGGCAAACGGCCTGCGATCGGTAATGATCAACTATAACCCGGAGACCGTATCGACAGACTACGACATGTGCGACCGTCTCTATTTCGACGAACTGACCCTCGAGCGCGTACTTGACGTGACCGACCTCGAAGCGCCCCGAGGCGTGATCGTATCGGTAGGAGGCCAGATCCCCAACAACCTGGCAATGCGCCTGCATCAGGAAAACGTACCGATACTGGGGACCTCGGCAGTTAACATCGACCGGGCCGAAGACAGACACAAATTCAGCGAGATGTGCGACGAACTCGGCATCGACCAGCCGCGGTGGAAAGAACTCACCTCGATGGACGACATCTACCGGTTCGCCGACGAAGTCGGATTCCCGCTCCTGATCCGGCCGTCGTACGTGCTGAGCGGAGCCGCCATGAACGTCGTGTCCAACAAAGAAGAACTGGAACACTACCTGACATTGGCGACCAACGTATCGAAACAATATCCGGTAGTGGTGACCGAATTCGTGAACAACGCCAAAGAGATCGAGATCGACGCCGTCGCCAAAGACGGAGAAGTGATTATCTACGCCATCTCCGAGCACGTCGAATTCGCCGGAGTGCACTCCGGCGATGCAACGATCGTATTCCCGGCGCAGAAACTCTATATCGAGACCGTGCGGCGGATCAAGAAGATCGCACGTCAGATCGCCAAAGCACTCGAAATTACCGGTCCGTTCAACATGCAACTTTTGGCGAAGAACAACGACATCAAAGTCATCGAGTGCAACCTGCGCGCATCGCGGAGCTTCCCCTTCGTATCGAAAGTGCTCAAAGTCAACTTCATCGACATCGCCACCCGGGTTATGCTGGGACTCGACCCGAACGTGCCGCACAAATCGGCATTCGAGTTAGACTACGTGGGCATCAAAGCCCCTCAGTTCAGCTTCAGCCGCTTGCAGAAAGCCGACCCGGTATTGGGCGTCGAGATGGCCTCGACCGGCGAAGTGGGATGCATCGGCGAAGACTACTACGAAGCAATCCTCAAATCCATGCTTTCGGTGGGGTATTCCATCCCGAAAGGGAGCGTCTTGCTCTCGACCGGCGACACCAAATCCAAGACCCTGACCCTGGAGGCCGCCAAAGCATTGCAAGACAAAGGGTACACCGTTTACGCCACCAAAGGCACCGCCGATTTCCTCGGCGACAACGGCGTTACCGCTCACGTAGTCGGCTGGCCCGACCAGGACCCCGCCGTCAGCGGGCTGCCCAACGTGCTCGACTATATCAAGGAACATAAGATCGACTTCGTGGTCAACATCCCGAAGAATTTCACGAAAGACGAATTGAACAACGATTATACGATTCGCCGGTCCGCCATCGACTTCAATATACCGTTGATTACCAACGCTCGTCTGGCCAACGACTTTATCGTCGCCTTCTGCCGCCGGGGCCGCGAAGACTTGAAGATCAAAGCTTGGAACGAGTATAAATAGACCCTTTCATTGCAATATTGTATACGGAAAATGCAAGAATTGCAATAAATAATACGAATATTGCAATCGTATGATGCATATCATACGATTGCTTTGTTAATATACTGTCGATGAGTGAATTAGGAGAAAATCCCTTCCGGAAT
The DNA here is from genome assembly GCA_964486945.1 of uncultured Rikenella sp. Taxonomy (GTDB): domain Bacteria; phylum Bacteroidota; class Bacteroidia; order Bacteroidales; family Rikenellaceae; genus Rikenella. Next base: position 11,374 of record CAZAPI010000036.1, read on the forward strand.
TACCGGCATACCGCATCGGTCGCCGGACTGCCCGTTTTCGCGTCCGCCCTGCTGCTGATGCTCGCCACCGTGCAGCCCACCCCGCCGGGGCAGACACCGATATGGGTCTGGTGCGCCGCAGGCATCATCCTGATGTTCCTGATTGTATGGGGCATCGGTCAGATAGCCTTGCGGTTCCAGACCGCCAAAGGGAATCCCCACTGCGGGACCCCCGTCAAGCGAAAGTATATGCTGTTCGTCTTTATCAGCTCCCTGACCGGCATGCTGGGCGTGGCCGGACTGGCCGCCAGCGTGCTGGCCGGATGGATACGGCTCAATATCGGCATCCTGCTGCCCGGCATGCTGGCCTCGCTCACCCTCGCGTTGGCCGTCTCCGGCGTCTTGTGGCACACCCACGGCAAGCCGAAAGAACAGTAACCGGAAAAACGTGCATTATATTTTGCCATTCCGGATATTAACCCTATCTTTGCGTCGCTAAAGAAAATAACGTTTAACAACAAAGCACAATGAAAGAAGGAATTCATCCCGAAGGATATCGTGTCGTGGCATTCAAAGATATGTCCAACGATCAGGTCTTTTTGTGCCGGTCCGCCGTCAATACGAAAGAAACGATTGAGATAGACGGCGAAACCTATCCCGTCTACAAGATGGAAATCTCGAGCGCCTCTCACCCGTTCTACACCGGGAAACAGACGCTGGTGGATACCGCAGGACGCGTCGATAAGTTCATGAGCCGGTATCAGAAACACTACGATAAACGCAACGCGAAATAATGCCGGCGGCCTTTGTGCCGCAAGTTGTTATCAGCATTCATTACAGCAGGATTTCTACGCGGAATCCTGCTTTTTTATTACCTCACGCGTACCAACCCTTTACATTCGACGATATGCTGACCGCCACTAACTCCAGTGATGGCTGCCCTATTGCTTTTGGGAGGATCGAAAGGGATAATTATGGTCCTTGCGCCGGGCCTGTTGTAGTACAGGGTAGTTTCGAGTTCCCGCGTTAGCGGTCACGCCGAACCGCCGCCGCAGCCGAGGAATGGCCGAGGCGCA
>CAZAPI010000037.1:0-12377 GCA_964486945.1 uncultured Rikenella sp.
TAGTTGCGGCTCCCGCCGGGGGAGGCGGGCGCCGCACAGCCCCGCTCCGCTCGGCTGGCAAAAGGCTTGCATCGGTATTCCGGGGGAGGCTTCGGGCCGGTGCCTCCCCGAGTGGAGAGCTGGTGCCGCTGGGTACTCCACCGGGCAGTAACTACCCTTATATGCCTCTGCTGGCTCCGAGCTGGGATATAACCGTACGGCTATTTAGTCCTCGTCAAACTCCCCGCCAAATTCCGCCAGCAATTCCTCGATATCTCGCCTCTCTTTCTTGGTCGGCCGCCCCATCCCCCGGTCGCGCACCGCGAAAGCACCCGCACGCGCCATCTCCAGCTTGTCTCTCTCCTCCTGGGGCGTTACATCCTCGACGTAGCGCGGCACATTTTTCGCCGGCTGGCGCGTTGCCACCAATTCTAGTATCCGAAAACTGTATACCACCGGCATGCGGCGCACCGACACCACCTCGCCCTCACGCACCTCCCGCGAGGGCTTGACCGCCACTCCATTCACCGATACCCGGTTATTCTTGCACGCTTCCGCCGCGTCCGTACGTGTCTTGAACAGGCGCACCGACCACAGCCATTTGTCTATACGAACCCCTTCGGCCATAATAATCCTACGTTTGTTTGCATTGAATTTGGAGGCTCTGTTCCTTTTGTGAATAGAGCGGGCTTTCCGAGCCGTGCGGGCCGGAAAGCCCGCCAAGAATGTAACTGCCGTAATAACCCACGCGGGGTGCGTCCAACATAATCCTACGGTTCAGGTCCGCTACGATTCCCGATTTTTGGGCAGTCCGAACGGGCATCGCGGAGTGTAGCCCTGTGCCCGGAATGGCATCGGCCAGTCCCGCTGACGCACAGGCGCAGCCTGTTTAGCTGGCTGTAAGTTCGGCGCGCTGAAAGTCCCCTCGGGGCTCCCGGCGTTCAACACGGACCACGCTGTTCGCTCTCCCATGCTTGAGCCGCAACCTCCCGGAGGAGCCGCAAAACGGTTTGGACGTTGATCCGGAAGTTATCGACCCTGCTTCCTATTTAATCTTATTTTTCGCCCCGAAGACCGAGAAATGGATATATCGCCCCGGATTCGACTTCATGTCCTGCAACAGCATCGTCAGGCTTTGCGACGCCTCCGTCAGGTTGTTGTACAGCTCCTTGTCGTAGATCAGCTTACCCGCGCTTCCCTCGGCATTGTTCACCGCCGCCAGCGCCGTGTTGAGCCTGTCCACCGCCTGAGCCGCACCCGTCATCATGGCTGGTACCGACACGCTCATCGAGTCTGCCATCGCCCCAACACGGTCCACGATCCCCGTGATTCTCGGCGCCGCCGTGTTCAGCTCCGCCGACAGCGACTTCAGGTTGCCCATCGTCTGTTTCAGGTCCTGCGCCACTATCCGGTCCACATTGCCGCTGATCGAGTTGGCATGCGCCAGCAGCGCCGACAGGTTGGCCGTATTCTCCTCGCTCAGCACCGCGTTGACTCCGTCCAGCGCCTTCGCCACCCGTTCCACCAGCATCGTGGCCATATCTTTCAGCTTGTCGTACTCCGAATTGACCAGCTGCATCAGGCCCGGATCCATCAGCGAACGGATCGTGTCCCCGCTCTCCAGGTTGCGGGGTGCTGTGCCTAACTGCAAATCGATCACTTTGGCCCCCATCAGCGACGCGCTGGTGATCTTGGCCTTGGAATCCTCCGGCACCGGATAACTGCTCCCCACCGAGAACTCCGCCACTACCTTGTCCGTTCGTACGTCATACCATACCTTTTCCACCGTTCCCACCCGGAAACCCTTGATCGTGACCGGCGACGAGACCTCGATGCCGTCCGAATAGTCGTACACCGCGTAATAGGTGTTATCCCGGCTGAAGATGTCCCGGCTCTTGATAAAATTGATCCCCAGGTAGAGCAACAGGAACATGCAGATCCCGTAAATCCCTATTTTGACTTCGCGCGAGAGTTTTTTCTTTTTCATAGTTTGTGCAGTATTCCTGTGGGGGCCCCGCTGCAAGGGCCCTATTTTTTGATCGCATCCGCCAGCGGCACCGGCCTGCCGCCCCTGAACGCCACCATGAAGGCGTCCGGGAACGAGCGGCGCACCCGGCGTTGCAAAAGTAACGCTTCTTGGTAAGAAAAGCTCGAACCGTAGTAATATTTATAGCGTCCGTCGATCCGTCTTTCCTGCACTCCTTTCGCATAATCGCCGAAATTAGTGCGTGTTATCGGAATTTTCGACAACGAACTTTTCACTTGTATGCGGAATACCGTTTTCTCGGCATTTTCCGTGCCAGCCTCCGCCGTCTGTCTTGCCGTGCTGCCCGAAGCCGCCCTTTTCGCCATAGGTGCAGCCTCCTGGGTCGGGCCCGTCGCCAGGGTGCGGCTGTCCGTTCGCTGCTTGTACTCTTTCACCGCCCGGAAGATCGCTGCCGCGATCTTCTCCTGTCCCGCTGCCGAGCCCAGGAACTTCGCCTCCGCCGGGTTCGAGATGAAACCCACCTCCGTGAGCACGCTCGGCATCGGCGTGCGCCACAGCACCAGGAACCCTGCCTGCTTGACCCCCTTGTCGCGGCGCTGTGCATGGCTTGCATACTGCGCCTGGATCAGCTCCGCCAGCGACAGGCTCTGGCTCTGGTAGGCATACTGCATCAGCGAAAAGAGGATCAGCGATTCTGAAGAGTTGGGGTCGTAGCCCTCGTAACGCGATGTGTAGTCCGCCTCCAGGCTGATCACCGAGTTCTCGCGCATCACCACCGACAGGTTGCGGTTCCCCTTGTCTTCCCCCATCACGTAAGTCTCCGTACCCGCCGCCGCGCTGCTCGGACTCGAATTGGTGTGGATCGAGACGAACAGGTCGCCTCCCGCCCCTGTCGCGATCTTGCTCCGGTCGGCCAGCGGGATGAACCGGTCGTCTTTGCGCGTGTAGACCACTTTTACGTCCGGCAGCTGCTCTCTGATCATGCGGCCCAGCCTGAGTGCCACGCCCAGGTTGATCGCCTTCTCCTGCTGTCCGTAGCCCACCGCTCCCGGGTCCTTACCTCCGTGTCCTGCGTCGATGACGATGCACCGCAGCCCCTCGGCTTTTCCCGGAGCCGTGGCGGAAGCTCCCGGCGCCAGTCCCGACACCAGCAATGACACGATACATATCGCCCTGACAACCTTCATTCCGCTGCTTTGTGATTCCCCTTTTTTAATTACCTTTGCGCGACGCCCGTATACGCCCGAAGCAAAAGGTATGCGGACAAAATTAACCTATTTCATCGGATTTTGCGCCCGGCACAACGAAAACGGATATTTTTTTCACTGCTGCTGCTCTTCTGGGGCGCAGCCCTGATCTCCGCCGCACCGCAGCTGCCGGCCGGGGCGGCGCATACCCCAGCCGACACCGTCCGCACCGCATCCGACACCTTTCCGGCAACCCTGCCCGATAGCATTTTCCGAAGCGACAGCATACATGTGGACGACAGCCTTTCCGCAGCTGCCGACACCTCTGCGGTACGGGGTGCGGCACCCGCCGGGGATACTGTGCGCCGCAAAGGCGGATCGCCGCTGGCCGACCGTGTCACCGGTTCGCAGCAGGATTCGCTGGTTTACGATGTCAAGACCGGCAATCTCTATATGTACCGCAGGGGCGAAGTGAAATACACCGACTTGCAGGTCGAAGCCGAACAGATCAAGCTGAACCTCGACGACAAGAATGTCGCCGCCCGCGGCGAGATCGACACCATGAGCAACGAGTACGTCAGGCCCAAGTTCATCCAGGACAACACCACTTACGAGCTCGATTCGGTGCGCTACAACATCGACACCAAGAAAGCCCTGATCTGGGGCGCCCACACCAAAGAGGGCGAAGGGATCATCACCGGCGGGCTGGTCAAGAAGATGCCCGACGACGTGCTCCACATGAAAGGCGGCCGCTACACTACCTGCGATGCCGAGTGCCCCCACTTCTACCTCCAGATGACCAAAGGTACCGTCGAGCCCCATAAGAAAGTGGTCTTCGGCCCGGCCTACATGGTCATCGAAGACGTGCCTTTCTATCTGCTGGGTCTGCCTTTCGGCTTTTTTCCCCAGCAGGGCGCGCGCCACTCCGGCTTTATCCTGCCCCAGGTCGGCGAAGAGGTCGTCAAAGGGTTCTTCCTGCGCGACGGGGGCTACTATTTCGTCTTCAACGACTACCTCGACCTGAAACTCACCGCCGGCATCTACACCCTCGGCTCGTGGGAAACCGGTGTGGCTTCCAACTACCGGAAACGCTACAAATACAGCGGCCGGCTCCAGTTCGACTTCGCCAAGGACATTTTCGGCGAGAAAGGAAGCTCCGACTACGTCGACCAGCAGAACATCCGCCTGCAGTGGACCCACCAGCAGGATCCCAAATTCCGCCCCAACTCCACTTTTTCGGCCAGCGTCAACTACTCCACCAGCAAGTACAACAAGTACAACGCCACGGACATGAACGACTATCTGTCGTCCCAGACCAGCTCGTCGATCGCCTACTCCAAGAACTGGCCCGGAAAACCGTTCTCTTTTTCGATGAACGCCAGCCACTCCCAGAGCATGCGCGACAGCATGATGTCGCTGACTCTGCCCAGCTTCGTGTTCAACGTCACCCGCATCAACCCCTTCAAACGCAAGAACGCTGTGGGGAAAGAGCGGTGGTACGAAAAGATAGCCTTCACCTTCCAGACCAACTTCTCCAACAGCATCAGCGGCTTCAAACAGGACCAGTTCATGAAAAAGGAGATGTTCGACAAGATGAAGCTCGGGTTCGAACACCGGCTGCCCGTCAGTGCCTCCTTCAACCTGCTCAAGTACCTGAACGTCACTCCTAACTTCACCTACCGCGAGCGGTGGTACTTCCGCAAAATCTATAAAGACTGGAACCCCGAGACCGAGCGTGTCGAGAACACCGACACCACTCGCGGTTTCTACCGCCTCTACGATTACAGCGCGTCACTGTCGGCCAATACCCGCCTCTACGGAAGTTACGAGCTGGGGCGCAAAGGCAAGATCAAGCTGCGCCACGTGATGACCCCCAATGTCAGCTTCTCCTACGCCCCCAACTTCGGCAAAGAGAGCTACGGCTACTACCGCACCATCCAGAGCGACAAACACGGCGGAACCACCACCTACTCGCCCTTCGCCGACGAGATATACGGCGTGCCCGGCAGCGGCGAGAGCATGAACCTCACTTTCGGGATCAACAACACCCTGGAGATGAAAGTGCCCAGCTCAAAGGATACCAGTGGCTACCGCAAGATCAAAATATTCGAAGCTTTCAACATCAACTCCGGTTACAACTTCCTGGCTGACTCGCTCAAACTCAGCCCCTTCGCCGTCAGCGTGCGCACCACCCTGGTCAAAGGGCTGAGCCTTAACATGAACGCCAACTTCGACCCCTATATGGTCGACGACAACGGGCGGCGCATCAACAAGTTCGTCGCCAGTCACGGTAAAGGGTTGGCACGCCTGACCTCGTTCACCACCGGGTTTAGCTACGGGTTCAGTTCCAAAGCCCGTCGAGGGGCGTCAGGCATCCCCGCCAGCAACAACCCCGATAACAACACCCGTTCCGATGTCGAGGCGGCCCTGAACGATCCTGCCCAGAACGGCGGCTTCTTCAACCAGACCGAGAACCAGTATGCCACTGCCATGCGTCGGGCACAGATGCTCGCCACTCAGTACTACGACTTCAACATCCCGTGGAGCGTTTCGTTCAATTACAATTTCAGTTTCAGCCGGCCCGGCAAGACCATCACCCGCATGCAAACCGTCAGTTTCAGCGGATCGGTGAACCTCACCGAGAAATGGGCCGTCGAGTTCGGCGCCGGGTACGACTTCGAGCAGAATAAAATCACCCCCGGCACCGTGATGGTCCGGCGCGACATGCACTGCCTGCAGGCCACCTTTTCGTGGGTGCCCGTCGGGTTCCGGCAGAGCTGGACTTTTTCCATCCGGGCCAAAAGCTCCGTACTCTCCGACTTAGTCAAGTACAAGAAAACCAACAGTTTCATAGACAACTACTACTCCTATTAGTTCTTTGCCGTTCAGAAGAGCCGGATTTCGGGCCGGAGATGTAGCGGGCACTCCGGCGGGGCAGTAGATGCCCCATGTGCCGCTTGGCGGCAGGGGGCTGTTTACGCCGGGACTTTCCCGATCGCAGCCTGCGGAGCGTCTGCAATAATGTCGCGGGCTGCCGCCACTGGGCCAGGCTGCAAAGCAGACTTGGCGGCAGGTCTTGCGACTCGACAGCGTCGCGCTTTCCGTACAAAACGCGTATCCCCACCGCCCGTCGCCGCTTAACGGCGGTTCAGATACAACCGAAGCCCGGCAGAGTAACGCGCGAATGCGTTCGCTTCCCGCTGCCGAACTTGTAGAGAGAGCCGATAAACACTACGCATACTAACCCTGTATTCTTACCGTTATTTAGATAACATAACACCCCGACCAGATGCACAAAACTCTGAAAACCATTGTAACCCTTATGAGTACTACGACTATACTCGCCGGATATGCCGGCACCGATACCGACAACCCGCTGCTGGGCAGGTGGGACACCCCTTACGGCGTGCCCCCGTTCGAGAAGATCCGGCTCGAAGACTACCGTCCCGCCGTCGAGCGGCTGATCGTCGACGGCCGCCGTGTCATCGGCGACATCGCCTGCTCGCCCGATAGCGCCACTTTCGCAAACACCGTCGCCGCCCTCGAATTCGCCCAGCAGCCTATGGAGCGCGTGCTGAACGTCTTCTACAACCTCAACAGCGCGGAGACCAATGACGCCATGCAGGCCATCGCCCTGGAGCTGTCGCCCATGCTGACCGACTTCAGCAACGACATCATGCTCAACGAGCGCCTCTTCGAACGCGCGAAGGCCGTTTACGACCGGTCCGTCGCGGACGGCTTCGCCGGGCTCCGCACCGAGCAGCGCACCCTGCTCGAAGATACCTATAAAAGTTTCGTCCGCTCCGGCGCCAACCTCACTCCCGAGCAGAAGAACCGCTACCGCGCCGTCACCGGCGAACTCTCGCAACTCACCCTCCGTTTCGAGCAGAACCTGCTCGCCGCCACCAACGCCTTCCGGCTGCGGATCACCGACAGCACCGAATTGGCCGGGCTTCCCGAGTCCGTCCGCGACGCGGCAGCTGCCGATGCCGCCGACGCTGGCGAGGACGGGTGGCTCTTCACCCTCCATGCGCCAAGCTACATCCCTTTCATGACCTACTCCGAGCGGCGCGACCTGCGCGAACGGATGTACCTGGCCTACAACAGCCGCGCTTACGGCGGCGAGTTCGACAATAGTGCCACTCTCGTGCGTATTGCCGACCTGCGTCTGGAACTGGCCAACCTGCTGGGCTACCCGACCTATGCCGACTACGTGCTCGAAGAGCGCATGGCCGGTAGTGCCCGGAAGGTCGACGAACTGCTCGACGAACTGCTCGACAAGTCGAAGCCCTACGCCGAGGAAGAGGTCGCCGGGATACAGCGATACGCCGCCGCACAGGGGCTCGACGGGCAGCTGATGCCCTGGGACTGGGCCTACTATACCGAGAAATACAAGGCGGCGACCTACGACCTCGACGACGAAATGACCCGGCCTTACTTCCGGCTCGAACGCGTGCAGGACGCCATGTTCATGCTCGCCGGACGTCTCTACGGCCTTACCTTCAAGAAGAACCCATCCATCCCGGTTTACCACCCCGACGTCCACGCCTTCGAAGTCTATGACGACCCCGAACGTGGCGGCGACGGCAAACCGATGGCGATTCTATATATAGACTATTTCCCGCGGCCCGGCAAACAGGGCGGCGCGTGGATGACCTCCTACCGGCAGGCCTGCATCGATCCTGCCACCGGCGAACCGGTGATCCCCGTCGTGTCGCTCGTCTGCAACTTCACCAAGCCGACCGGGAAACGGCCCTCGCTGCTGAGCTTCAACGAAGTGACCACCATTTTCCACGAATTCGGCCACGGCCTGCACGGCATGATCGGGCGGGGCAGCTACCCCAGCCAGACCGGCACCAACGTGCGGCGCGACTTCGTCGAGCTGCCCTCGCAGATCATGGAGAACTGGGTCAGCGAGAAAGAGTTCCTCGACCTGTGGGCCGCGCACTACCAGACCGGCGAGAAGATGCCCGCCGCCTTGGTCGCCAAGATCGAGGCGACCAAACAGTACCTCGCCGCCTACTCCTGTGTCCGTCAGCTCCAGTTCGGCATCTGCGACATGGCGTGGCATACGATAACGGAGCCGCTCGACAGCGCTTGCGACGTAGCCGCTTTCGAGCGTCGCGCCGCCCGACGCACGCAGGTGATGCCCCCGGTGGACGGCACCTGTTTTTCGACCGGCTTCAGCCATATCTTCGGGGGTGGCTATGCGGCGGGGTATTACAGCTACAAATGGGCCGAAGTGCTGGAGGCCGACGCTTTCGAGAAGTTCAAAAAGGCGGGCATCTTCGACGAAGCCACCGCGCGGTCGTTCCGCGAGAACATCCTGACCCCAGGCGGCTCCGAGCATCCGATGACCCTCTACGTCCGTTTCGCGGGCCACGAACCTACCGTCGGGCCGCTCCTGCGCAAAATGGGCATCCCGGCGGAATAATCGCCTTGACGGCGCAAGTCGATGATACCCTTGGAGTGTCTTTCGAGGATTGGATCCGCAGCCTGTGCGGAGGCGAAGAGGAGCTTCGCCCCTCCGCCGGGGTTGGCCCGGGGCATGCAATTCTATTGGACTGCAATAAACTGTCTTTTTGCAGGATGAAACGGCCCGGATAAGCCGCAGGCGTTGGTACACACCGGGAGGTGCGTACCGAGCCGTGACAAATACGGCGTCCGGTACGAACCGAGTGGAGTAGTAAAAGCACGGCGATTCCAAACCGACATAACGAGCAAGCCGCAGTTGCTTCCTTTGAGGGGGCTCCCGGCCTCCGGCCGGGCTTTAGTGCCTCTTCGTCGGTTGCCGGCTGCCGGCAGGAAGGAAAGTCCCCGTGCCAACGGCAAGCCCGTCCCGGAATGGGTGTGGGCGGCCTGAATCGGATAGTTACAGCCGGTGAAACACTGCCTGCGCGTCAGCAGGCAAGCCGCTGCCACTCTCGGCGGAAGACTGTCGTTTCCGGGTATCCGCAGGACGGTAGCTGACTGAAGTTCGCGGCGGAAGCGATCGCGGTGAGTATGATAGGGTAGAGCAGCGCGTATTTTTATCCGATCAGCCCGAAATGGCGCAGGGCGCGGGCGATGCCGTGGTCGTCCACCGAGGTGGTGACGTATCCGGCGGCCCGTTTGACCTCCGGGGCAGCATTGCCCATCGCCACCGCGATGCCGACGTGTTCGAGCATCGGGATGTCGTTGCCCCCGTCGCCGAAAGCCATCGTTTCGTCCAGTCCGATCCCGAAATGTTCCAGCATCCGGTCGATGCCTTCCGCCTTGCTCACCCCGGTCGGGACGATATCCGTGAAAAGCGGGTTCCAGCGCATGGCCCGGCAATGGGGAAACACCTCGGCCATCAGTTTCGGCTCGTCCTCCGGGCCGAAGAAAGCGATCAGTTGCAGGACGCCCTGCCGTGCGGTCCCGCTCCACTCTTCGAACGGCGCGACGCGGGCCGGATTGCCCGTTTCGACCATTTTCCGCACCCTGGTGACCCGATCGTCCACGAAGTTGAGGCACATCTCTCCCTCGCCCGCCAGTACGCAGGCGAACCGCTCCGGCCCCTGCTGCCAGCGGATCATCCGCTCGATGTCCTCCGGGTCTATCTCGCGCCGGAAGATCACGTTGTCGCGCCCGGCGAGGCAATAGCCGCCGTTCAGGGCCACGTAGCCGTCGAAAGGGAAATCGCTGACCGGAAAGATGTCCGAAGGGTGCCTGCCCGAAGCGATAAAAAGTTTGATCCCCCGGCCGCGCAGCTCGTCCAGCGCCCGGCGGGCCGAATCGGGTATGCCGTGCGTGCGGAAGCTGACCAGCGTGCCGTCTATGTCGAAGAATATGGCTTTTATCATGGGTGTGTTTGTTAATCTGAGTTGTAGGACGGCCGGGGCAATAGTTGTCGGCGACGGCCGTTGGCTATTATACGAATAAGGAATTTTTATGAACGAATCTTTGCTCGACGACGCGCTCCTGATGCGGGAGGTTACCGACGGCAACCCCGAATTGCTGGCGGTGGACCTGTGGCTGCACGATATTTTCGCGTTGCTGCGTGCCGGCGACGAGCCGTCAGGGGAGATCTCCGATCTGCCGCAGTAAAGCGGCCAGCGTGTGGAAATCTTCGGCCCGGAAGGTGGTGCCGTCCCGCGCATCGGTCAGCTCGAATGTCCGTCCCTCTTCCTGTATCTTTATTTCCGCTGCGGGCGTCTCGCCCGTTCCGTCCGTCACCGGGCGGAACCCGCAGCGCTCGGCGGTCCGGGCCGCCAGCGCTGCGATGCGGCCACTGCCCCCCGTAACCGTGAGTTTAACCGTGTGTTTCGACTGCCTGGACAGTTTGACCACGCCCTCGGGCGAGAGGGTCAGCGGTGTGCTGCCGAACATGGCGTCGAGTGCTTCCGACCGCATCAGGTCTTCGGGCGCTCCGGCTGACATGCCGCCGGGGGTCATCACCCACAGCGCGTCGCAGAGCTGGACGGCGGTCGAAAGGTCGTGGGACGAAAAAATCACTGTCTTGCCGGTGCCGTGGGCCAGCTCGCGCAGCAAAAGGGCGATCTGGTAGCGGTTGGGCAGGTCGAGGAACGCGGTGGGTTCGTCGAGGAGCATCAGGGGGGTGTCCTGGGCCAATGCGCGGGCGATCATCACGCGCTGTCGCTCGCCGTCGCTCAGGCTCTCCAACGTTTTGTCCCGGAAAGCACCCATGCCGACTCGCTCCAGCGATTCGCCGACGATCCGTTCGTCTTCTGCCGACAGCGTTCCGAACCATCCGGTATAGGGCGCGCGGCCCATGGCGACGACTTCGTGAACGCGCAGGTGCGCTACGGCGATGTGTTCGGTGGTCACGAAAGCGATCTTCCGGGCCCGTTCGTGAGCGGTCATGGCAGCTATCTCTTCTCCGCCGAGCAGGATGCGTCCTTTCAGGGGAGCTGCCACTCCGGCCAGCGCCCTGAGCAGGGTGCTTTTCCCGACTCCGTTCCGTCCCAGCAGGGCGATCAGTTCGCCCTCCGGTGCGGCCAAAGAGAGCTTCTCGGCCAGCAGCTGGGTGACGGCGTGCCGCTGTGTGTAACCGAGGGCGATATTTTCGATCTGCAATTTCATCACATCATCCTCCCTCGTTTGCTGTTCACGACGACCATTACCACCACCGGTATGCCCAGCAGGGCGGTGATGGTGTTGACGGGCAGGATCAGGTCGGTGCCGGGCAGTTGCGAGACGAGGTCGCAGAAGAGCATCATATCGGCTCCGATCAGTACGGCGGCGGGCAGTAGTATGCGGTGGTCGGCCCGGCGGAAGACCATACGGGCGATATGCGGAACGGCGATCCCGACGAAACCGATCGGCCCGCAGAAGGCGGTGACGCTGCCGGCCAGCAGCGAGGTGGCCAGGAAGATAATGCTCCGGACTCGTTTCACGGAAACGCCCATGCTGCGGGCGTATCCTTCGCCCAGCAGCAGCAGGTTCAGCGGCTTGACGGATCCGACGGCCAGCAGCAGCCCGCCGGCGACGCACGCAGCCATAATGAGCAGCTGTCCGTGCGACAGGCCGCCGAGGCTGCCCATCGACCAGATGACGAAACCTTTGAGGGCGGTGTCGCTGCTGAAATATTGAAGCACGTCTACGAAGGCGGAGGCGGCGCTGCCGAACATCATTCCGAGGATCAGGACGGCCATAATGTCTTTGATGCGGGCGGAGACGGCCATGACCAGCAGCAGGATGGCGGCGGCACCGATCCATGCGGAGAGGGCCACGCCGAGGTCGTGGGCGATCCCGGTGTTGCCGAGCATGGGCAGCCCGAGCAGGAAGATGGCTACGCCCATGCTGGCGCCGGAGCTGACGCCGAGCACATAAGGTCCGGCCAAAGGGTTGCGGAAGATGGTCTGCATCAGCAGGCCGCTGGCGGCGAGGGCGATTCCGGCGAGCAGGGCGACGGCGGCTTTGGGCAGTCGGAAGTCGAAAAGTATCCTTTGTGCGATTTCTCCGGCGGAAGCATTGCTGCCGCCGAAGGGCCACAGCACACCTGTGGAGCCGACGAGCACGTCGGCGGCGAACAGGGCTGCCAGCAGCACGAGGAATAGGATGAATTTCAGTTTCAAAGGTTTTGGCTTATTTTATTTCGCTCTTTTACCGGGTAATGCTGTTTGTTTTTTCTGTCGCTTTCGCTCTCCCATGGGGCGGCGGGGACTTTTGGTTTAGCATTAGTCGTTTTCGGCGACCGCCTGCGGGACTAAGCAACGAAGCCTTGGGCGTAGTTGCGGCTC
>CAZAPI010000038.1:0-12058 GCA_964486945.1 uncultured Rikenella sp.
AAAGGCTTCGTTGCTTAATCCCGCAGGCGGTCCCCGAAACCGACTAATGCGAAGCCCAAAAGTCCCCGCGGCAGCAGTGTCCCGCACAGGCAGTCGCTCAACACTCCTAAGCAAAAAGTCCCTGCGTCAGCGGTGTCCCGCGCAGGTGCTCGCCACTGAAATAACCGTAAGAACCTTAAGCGGGACCCTCCGCTGCCTCTGGACCGAAAAATAATTTAAACCACAGATTCGTACCGTGTTCCCTGCGGTTGCAATAGCTATTCCGTGTGCGGCTCCGGCTCTTCGGTTATGACCGTCTCCTTGTTTTTCTGATCTTCTCGCCGCTCTTTGCGTTTCTGCTCTCGTTTGGCTCTCCGCTCGGCCCTGCGTTCCGCTTTCACCTCTTTTTTCTCCGGGGTCAGTTTGAACAGGTCGCGCAGCTTCAACACCTTCTTTCGCACCCCGAAGCCCATGCCCGTCTCGGTCACCTCGCCTTCGAGGATGCTCTCGAAATCGGTTTGGCGGAACAGTTTGAGATACATGTTGTCGCGCCGCGTAAGCTGGTATTCCAGCGAGATGTCATCCACCAGGTTTTCCGCCGCGTTCTGGTTCGGGTCGCCCCCGGTGCTGACCTTGCCGCCCACGCTGACGCGCATCCGGTTGTCGAAGAATTTCTTCGAGAGCTTGTAGGAGTAGTCGGTGCGCGTCCCGTCCGGCCCTGCCGAAGCATCGTCGTAGGAGGCCACCCCGAACGAGAGATCCACCCCCTTGAGGCTGTTCTGCGCCCACTGGTTCAGCTCCTTGGCGATAAACGAGTTGAGCGGGTTGCCGGTGTTCGCTTTGGCCGACGTTCCCGGCCCGGAGTAGGTGTTGTAGAGCAGCAGGCTCATCGCCTGGTTCTGCCGTTGTTCGGGGGTCAGCGAGGCCAGCTGGTTTTGCAGAGTCAGGTCTTCGGGCGCGGATAGGTCGAACTTCACGTCGAGGTTATCCAGCGAGCCGCTGATGTCGATGCTGATCTCGAAATCGACCTGCCGGGTGGTCTGGTCCTCCAGGGTCACCGTCGTGCGCACCGTTTCGACCGCCCGGATGGCGAACGACGGGTCGGCGATGTCGCCCGTCCAGCTCACATAGCCGCCCGGCGTGATCGAGAAGTCTTTGGCCGGGATCACCGGCGGGCTGTAACGTACCCGCCCGCCCGAAAGCTCGTACTTGCCAGCGAATCGGGTGTCGCCCAGCCGGTTCATCGAGTAGGTCAGGTCGCCGCCTCCCTGCAGGTCGATCCGGTTCTGGCCGTCTTCCGAGAGGAAGACCGACACTTCGACGTCCGGGGCGATGGAGACGTTCATCAGCATGTCGATCCCGCCCAAGCGGAGCATCGACGGCGGTCGCATGGCATAGACCGTGGTCGTGTCGTTGAAGACCGTGAAATTCACCATGTCCTGCGATTTGTCCTGGATGTCCGTCGGCGAGTTCTGCATCACGTAGGTCACTTCGGTGCCGGTGAGCAGGTCCACGTCGCCCCGGATGTTCAGGGCATCCAGTGGCCCGTGCGCCTGTGCCGAAAGGTCGGCGCTGGCCTGCCCGAAGATCATCGACCCCTCGCTGCGCGGCACGTTGATCAGCTGGAAATCCGAAGCGTTGGCGCGCAGGTCGGCCGTCACCTGCGAGAAATCGCCGATGTCGATGTTGCCGTTCACCGTCAGGCGGTGCTTGTTCGGGGCGATCAGCCCGAAATCCTTGAACAGCACTTTGTCCCCTTGCAGCATGATCGGGGTGTCCGTGATGCCGAACCGGGTGCCGATGGCCGCCACATTCACCGTCGTGCTGTCGAACTTCAGCGAGCCGGCCAGCTGCAAAGCCTTCGTGCTCCCGTCCGCTTCGACATGCCCTTTGAACAGCCCGGACAGGCTGCCGGAGCCTTCCGGCAGGAACGGGTCGGCCGCCGCCAGCGGGATGCCCGGGATGTCGGCCGTCAGCCGTACCGCCGCAACGGAGTCGGCCTTGTTAAAGCGACCGTTTGCCGATAAGGCCGTTTTTCGATCGATCAACAGGGTCGCCGAACCCTGCTGGCCGGAAAGCGTGTCGGCTCGGTAGGCGAGGTTCAGGCCGATGTCGCCCACGCGCCGGTTGTCGTAAAGCAAAGTGTCGATCGTCAGGGTCCCTTTGGCGGCCATCGTGCTATCCGACATGCCGAACGTCAGGCCGGCTTCCAGCCGCCCGCCTATCGGCGGCGCTGCGGGCAGGACTTTCAGCATGTCTCCGATGCTGATCTCTTGCAGTCCCAGCCTGATGCTACTGCCGCGCGGCCACTCCTCCTCGCTGACCGATTGCAGCGAGAAGGAGTGGCCGGGCCGCGTCACGCGCAGGTCGGCGGCCAGCGTCCTGTCGAATCCGTAGCGCACGTAGTTGCCGTCGTTTACCGACCATTGGGAGAAACCGAAGACCGGTCGGTTCGGGAACAGGTTTACCGTCACGGAGTTGTCTGCCAGCGTCGTCCGGAGCCCGAAATCGAGCCCCTGGCGCCCCTGACGGTCTCGTTGCGAGAGGGTGAGTTGTCCCGTATTGCCCTCTGCATGGCCGTAGAGGGCAATCAGGCCCATACGGTTCATGTTGTCCGGCCTGTTGGCCAGCCGCACGTAATATTGCAGTTGTCCGTTCCGCCCTCCGACGCCCGCGGTCAGCGTGTCGAGGACGATCCCCCGCGTCGAAAACTGGTTGACCTCGGCCTTGAAACCGAACGGTCTGCCGTCCGCCGCCGAGGCCGTGAGGGTGGCCTGTCCGAAACCCGCTCCCCGCGAATGCAGGTAGATGTTCAGGATGTTGTTGCGGGCGGCGCGGAAATCGAGCCGGAACGGCGGCAGGAGCCGTTCGAGCGTGTCGGTGTTGATGCGCCCGGTCTCGATCTGGTATTTCACGGCAGCTGCCGTCCGTGCTAAAGCGGCGGTGAGGGAGTCGAGCCTCCGTTCCGCCCGGAAGGTCAGTTTCAGGTCGCCCGAACTGACCCCGGCTTGCACGTGTGCGGTGTCCGCTTCGGCGGTCAGCGAAGTGTACGGCACCTGGCTTTCGAAAGTCCCGTAGCGGATCTTCAGTGAGTTGAGGTCTAATGCGGCGGCGTAAGAATCCCGATTTGTGGCACTGGCTTTCGCTTCGAGGTGCGTTGAAGCGGTGGCAACCTCGTCCACGAGGTGCATCTGTCGCAGGTCGAGCGTGCGGATGCTCCCGAAGATCCCGGCCTCCTGTTTTTGCACCGTCAGCATGCCGCCTATCCGCAGGTCGGCCCTCAGGGCGGCGTTGTCGCTGGTCAGCCGCCCGTCCAGCCGGTTGGCCGCCAGTTGCACCGTGAGTTCGATGTCTTTATAGTCGAAAAGGTTGTATTCCGCCTGTGCGATCCGCAGCTCGGCCTGCCCGGCGGTCCGGGGCGAGAGGAGGTCGAACCCGTGGCCTTCTGCCTTGAGCGCCAGCGTCGCGAAACCCGGCGAGTCGGCGGGCAGGAACCGGAAGAGCGGCAGGCTGTCTATCTTTACGTCCGCCCGGTAGCGTTCCCCTTTCGGGCTGAACGAACCGTTCACAGCCACCCGGCCCTCGGCGGCCTGCAAAACCATATTCCCGCTGTAAGTCCCCGGCACGGCCTGCGCCTCGCCCCGGAATCGCAGCGGGGGCAGGGTGATGCCTTTGGGCAGAAATGCTGCCGGCAGCTGCGGGTCGGTCACCGCTCCCCCGAAAGTCGCTTTGCCGGCCATCCTTTCGGGTGCGGCGAGCGACTGTATCCGTCCTTCGGCGGTGAAGTCCAGTGCTTTGGGCAGCGACAGGGCCAGTCTGTCCAGCCGCAGTTCGCCCAGCGTCCCCGACAGGCGGGCTTCGAGCGTCAGGTCTCGTCCGGCCAGCTTGCGGCGCAGGGTGTCGTCCACCTCCACCAACCGGAAAATGTCAGCCGCTCCGAGCGTGACCGTCAGGTTGGCATCCACCGGTGCGGTCGGCTCCATCGTGGCGATGCCTGCCCCGGCAGAGAGGTCGGCCCGGATCGAGGAAGCGGGGGTCTGCAACAAAAAATTGCGCAGAGCGTAGCCTGCGCTGTCCATTGCTATCCGGCCCTGCGCTTCGGTCACCGACAGGCCCGAACGCTCCGAGAATGACAGTTCGGCCAGTATGGCCCGTATCGCCGTCCCCCGGTTGAAAACCGAGTTCAGTTTGAGGTTCAGGCCGCTCACTTCGATATGGTGTGGGGCCAAACCTTCGGGCGGAGTACCGTAAGGCAGCCCGTAGCGGGCCTCGTTCTCCGCCAGCCGCACTTGGGTCACGCATATTGTCCACGGCAAGCTGGTCGCGGTGTCTGTGGGTGCCGTACGGGCGGTTTGCGGAACGGAGGCGGTGTCGGCCAGGTAGGCGTATTCCCCTTTCTCGATCAGCACGCTGCCCGTGGCGATCATTCGGGCTCCCAGGTCGACTGTGCAGGAGTCGATGCTCCCGGAGGCGATTCGGGCCGTCAGGTCGGTCAAGGTCGGCGAGGTGTGCATTGTGAATGCGATGTCGTCGAGGGTCAGTTTTTCGGTCACGATTCTCCACAGAAGCGGTGCGGAGGCTGTCTCGACAGCTTTCGTGTCGGGCTGCGTTTCGCCCAGTGTCAGCTGCACGTCGCCGCCGCTGAGCCGGATCGTCGGCACGTGGGCGACCTGTGCGCCCAGAGCTACGTTGGCAGCTTCGAGGGCAAACTTCTTGATCCGTACCTGCAAATCCATCGTTCCGGTGGTGTCGGCCAGGTGGAACGAGGCATCGCCGAAGGTGAATCGTTTCACGACCACCTCTTTACACAGCAGCGGCAGGAGGGAGACATCGGCCCGCAGGGTGCGGCAGCTGAAGAGGGTGTCACCTGTGGCGGTAATAGCTTGTGTGTTGTCCATGGCCAGCCGCAGCGGGAATTTCAGCCGGAGCCGCTTCACGGAGAGCTGCATGCCGAGGTTCTCGGAGACGTACCGGACGGCTTTTTTCTTGATGAAGTCCTGTGTCGGAGGCAGGTAAAGGGCGACCAGAAGCAATAGCACCGTTCCCAGCAGGATGGCCGGCACGCGCAACGTATATTTGATGATTTTCCGGACCACGGGCCGCTTGGGGGTAGTAAATACAGTGGGGTAGGTAAGGTTTGTTGCCGTATATTGCAAAATCTGTTCCTAAGATAGTATTCCCGTTTCTCCGATTTTTTGGGGTGTATGAAAATATTCTGCTTCCAGCGGGGCTGAGTGCTGGAATGACCGGCGATTTTTGTGTTTTTTGGGGGGGACATTGTTCCCAAAAAATACAAAGTTTGTTCGATTAGGGATTTGAGCAGGCTTCGCTTCGGCCGTTCCGGGTCGCTCTCCGGAAGGGGGCAAGGGCGGCCGAAGGCGAGCTACAAGTTGAGTTCTTTTGCGCAATCCGCAGGATTGCCGGGCCCGCCGCCAAGCCGCTTTGCGGCTTCCGCCCCAGGCGGCGGCCCGAAATAAGGAAACGAATAGCGCGTTTCGCGAGAATAGTTTTCGTTCCGGAGCCGCGCTCCGCAGAGGGCCGCAAAAACAGCCCTGCGCCCCGATGGCAAACCTCGGCCCATCCTGGCCCGCCCCGGCCCTGTGCCCCCCAAAAAAACGGCATGATTGACAAGTGTGATAGTAAGAACAGACCATGAACACCGGATACACCCGTGAAAAGATACTCCAGCTCAGCCTGCTCCTCGTGGTGCTCGTGATTATCGGGCGCCTCTTCTGGTTGCAGGTCATAGACAGCGACTACAAAGACTTCGCCCGCAACAACGCCATGCGGTACATGGTGCAATACCCCCCGCGCGGGGAAGTTTACGACCGCAACGGCGAATTCCTCGTCCAGAGCACCGAATCCTACGACCTGATGGTCATCCCCCGCGATATCGAACCCTTCGATACCGCCTACCTCGCCTCCACCCTCGGCGTCACCGTGCCCGACATCCGCAAAGCGCTCTACAAAGCCGGGAAATACTCCAAGCGGCGGCCATCCATGATCTTCAAGCAACTGCCCAAAGAGGTCAAACTCAAACTCGACGAGCGGCACCTGGTCGGATTCTATACCCAGTACCGCACCTCCCGCACCTATCCCCGCAAGATCGCCGGGAACCTCCTGGGGTATATCAACGAAGTCGACGAAGCCACCATCAAACGCGACCCGTACTACCGCATGGGCGACTATATCGGCAAAAGCGGCATCGAGAAATCCTACGAAGAGTACCTGCGCGGCACCAAAGGCGTTAAAGTCGAGCTTGTCGACGTCTACGGCATGCCCCAAGGCTCCTATGCCGAAGGGCGGTACGATACATTGCCCGTGCCCGGGCAGGCCATCACCTGCACTATCGACGCCGGCCTGCAACAGCTCGCCGAAGAGCTGCTCGAAGGCAAAGTCGGTTCCGTGGTGGCCATCGAACCCGCCACCGGCGAGATCCTCGTGATGGCCAGCTCCCCCTCCTACGACCCCGACAAACTCGTCGGCCGGGACCTGGGGAACAACTACATGGAGCTGCTGCGGAACCCCCGGCATCCCCTTTTCAACCGCGCCGTGATGTCCCGCTACCCCCCCGGATCGACCTTCAAAGTCGTCAACGGCCTGATCGGGCTTCAGGAAGGGGTCGCCAAACCCTCCGACCTGCACCCCTGCCACGGCGGGTACACCATCGGACGCGGCGTCAAGTGCCACAACCACTTCTCGCCCCTGAACCTCATCCAGGCCACCGCCAACTCCTGCAACGCCTACTTCTGCTACGTGTTCCGCGACGTCGTCGATAACCGCGCCTACGGCGGTATCACCAAAGGCGGCTTCGACAGATGGTACGAATACGTGCGGAGCTTCGGCTTCGGGCGCAAACTGGAGTCCGACTTCTGGGACGAGCTCTCCGGCTACGTGCCCACCTCCGAATACTACGACCGCCGCTACCGCGGCAGCTGGAACTCGCTGACCGTCCTCTCGCTGGCCATCGGGCAGGGTGAATTGGGCGTGACCCCGTTGCAGGTGGCCAACCTCGGGGCCACCATCGCCAACCGGGGATACTACTATATCCCCCACGTGGTCAAGAAGATCGCCGGCCGCGACTCCATCGACGCCCGGTTCTACGAGAAACACTACACCAAAGTCGACCCCAAACACTTCGACCCCATCGTTGAAGGGATGTACGAAGCCGTGAACGTGGCCGGTACCGCGACCCGATTCGCCGTGCCCGGCCTCGACATCTGCGGCAAGACCGGCACTGCCCAGAACCCCTCCGGGGCCGACCACTCCACCTTCCTCTGCTTCGCGCCGCGCAACGATCCCAAGATCGTCGTTTCGGTCTACGTCGAGCACGGCCGCTGGGGGGCCACCGCCGCCGCGCCGATCGCCAGCCTGCTGGTGGAACAATACCTGACCGACACCATCCGGCGTCCCGACATGGTGCGCCAGATCAAAGAGATGACCATAGCCTATCCGATGTATGATAAACGAGGCAAATAAACTCACCGCAGGCGCGGGCGCAGGGGGACGTCTGTTCGCCTCCGACATAGACTGGTGGACCGTCGGGATCTACGTCCTGATGGTCTTTTTCGGGTGGATGAACATCTACGCCGCTGTCTTCAACGAAGAGCAGGCCGGCATCTTCGACCTCACCCAGCGCTACGGCATGCAGATGCTCTGGATCGGCATCAGCTTTTTCATCGCCGTGTCGATCCTGCTGATCGACGGGAAATACTGGCACATGCTCGCTTATCCCTTCTACTTCACGATGCTCGCCGTGATGCTCGCCGTGATGCTCTTCGGGCAGGAGGTCAACGGCGCTCGCTCGTGGCTCGTCTTCGGGCCCGTCAAGATACAGCCCGCCGAGTTCATGAAATTCGTCACCGCGCTGGCCCTGGCCCGGTATATGAGCGCCTACAACTTCGACCTCAGGTCGGGGAAAGCGCTCTACTACATCGGGCTGATTATCGGCATCCCCGTGTTGCTGATCCTCGCCCAGAACGACACCGGATCGGCCATGGTCTTCGCCGCCTTCTTCCTGATGCTCTACCGCGAAGGGTTCGGCTCCGCCTTGTACGTGGTGGCGCTGATGCTGATCTTCCTGTTCATCATCTCCTTTTTGCTCGAACCCCTGCCGATCCTGTTCATCGTCCTGCTGCTGTGCCTGCTGGCGCAGGGGATCGCCAACCGGAACTGGCGCGACACCGTGCGCTATCTGGCCCTGGTGCTGTTGCTGGGGATCGCCGTATTCGTGCTGCTCCCGTTGGTCGGGGGGCGCGTCAGCCTATACCATGCCATGCTCGCGGGCGTGGGCCTCTCCTTGCCGTGGCTGGTTCGGTACGCCGTGCGGCGGCACCTGCCCAACCTGTGGCAGTTCGCCGTGCTGTTCGCCGGGGCCGTGCTGTTCACTGGCGCGGTCGATTACGTTTTCGACAACGTGCTCCAGATCCACCAGCAGAAACGCATCCTCGACCTGCTGGGCATCGAGAACGACCCCCACGGGTGGAGCTACAACGTTATCCAGTCTAAGATCGCCATCGGCTCCGGCGGTTTTCTCGGCAAAGGGTTCCTCGGCGGCACCCAGACCCGTTTCAGCTTCGTGCCCGAGCAGAGCACCGACTTCATCTTCTGCACCGTGGGCGAGGAGTGGGGCTTCGTCGGGACGCTGGGCGTGGTACTGCTTTTCCTGTTCTTGATCCTGCGGCTGATGCAGATGGGCGAGCGGCAGAAAGAGCCGTTCGGGCGGATCTATTGTTACAGCGTGGCGGCTATCTTCTTCATGCACTTCGCCATCAATATCGGGATGACCATCGGATTGTTCCCGGTGGTGGGGATTCCGCTGCCGTTCTTCAGCTACGGCGGATCGAGCTTGATGTCGTTTACGATATTGCTGTTCGTCGCCATCCGGCTCGACGCTTCGCAGTATGACGAGAACGCCCGGAAACTGCTTTGACGGGGGTGTGTCGAGGCTCTTCGTCAGCGGGTCGGGCCGCAGCCATCCCGGGCGAAGGCCGGCTGTCGCACTCCCTGCCGCCGCGGGGCTCCGGCTTGAACTCGGTAAAGACAACAGACCCGGACACTTCGACCGGACTGTAATTACCCTACCCGGGGGACCTGCGTCCCTGCGCGGTGGCGTCGAATCCGGCGTGGCAAACACCGATAAGAGACGCGGCACGTACGATGCTGCGAATCGCAGGGATAGATATGACCGTCTCCACGGTTGCAGCGCGCATAACAGCCGCGCCACATGTCAGCCGCACGGCGAAACAGCATACGATCGCCGAAAAAGTATTATCTTTACCTCTGTTAAACGTCAGAGATGTCACAACCCCGGATCCATAAAGACTCCATTTGCGCCGTCGTCGGGTACGGCAGCTGGGCCACCGCCATCGTCAAGATACTTTTGGAAAACGGCTCCACCGTGCGCTGGCACGTGCGCAACCCGGATGTGAAGGCACACCTGTCCTTGCATCGCACCAACCCCAAATACCTCAGCCAGGTACACTTCTTCACCGACCGGCTCACCGTCACCGACGACATACGCTCCGCCGTGCGGGATTCCGACGTTATTATCTTCGCCGTGCCTTCCGCTTTCCTCGGGCTTACATTGGAGACCCTCGATAAACGCGCGCTGGACGGGAAATTCATCGTCTCAGCCATCAAAGGGATCGTTCCCGACGGGTACCTGACCGTCGCCGAGTGGTTCAACCAGCGGTACGGCGTGCCTTTCGACCGCATCGGGATCGTCACCGGGCCTTGCCATGCCGAGGAGGTGGCGCTGGAACGCTTGTCCTACCTGACCATGGTCTGCAAAGACCCCGGGATCGCGGAACAGCTCGGCGCCAAATTCGCCAACGACTACATCCGCGTTACCACCTCAGCCGATATATACGGTGCCGAGTACGCCGCCGTGCTGAAAAATATCTATGCCATCGCCGTGGGAATAGCCCACGGGATCGGGTACGGGGATAATTTTCTGGCCGTGCTGATCTCCAACGCCGCGCTGGAGATGGAATACTTCCTGATCGCCACCTTCGCTGCCGAGCGGAACGTCTGCAACTCCGCTTACCTCGGGGACTTGCTTGTCACCTGTTATTCGCAGTTCAGCCGCAACCGCACCTTCGGGGTGATGATCGGGAAAGGGTACTCCGTGCGGAACGCCCAGATGGAGATGAACATGGTCGCCGAGGGCTACTATGCCGCCGACTGCATCCACCGGCTGCGCTCGCGGTTCGGGATCGGAATGCCGATTGCCGAGGCCGTCTACCGGATACTCTACGAACGGAAAAGCCCTGCGGAGGAGCTGAAAAACATACTGGATCAGTTGAAATAAAAGGGATTTCTACTGTCAATTTCGGCGTTAGCGGTCGGTTCCGGAGCCGGCGGAGAGTGAAACGAGGTGTCGCGAAGTTTCGCCCCTCCGCCCGGGATGGCTCCGGGACGACCGCTAATGCGGAGACCTTTAAAATAGCTGTCGAAATAGAGATTAACTAATATACACGCATTATGAAAAGTGTAAACGTACGGATCGACAAGATCTTCGCCCCCGCATCGGCGGTGACTGCCGCTGACATCGACGCGCTCAGGCCCGAGATCGAGCAGGCCAATGAACTGCTTCATTCCGGCAAAGGGAAAGGGAACGACTTCCTCGGGTGGGTCGATTTGCCCTCCTCCATTACCGAAGCGCAACTGAATGAGATTCAGGCCGCCGCCGAGGTGCTTCGCGGCGAAGCCGACATCATTGTCGCCATCGGTATCGGCGGCTCCTACCTCGGGGCCAAGGCCGTGCTGGAGGCCCTCAGCGGGTCGTTCGACAGCCTCGCCGCGCCCCAAAAAGGGGTGACCCCCCGCGTGGTCTTCGCCGGGCAGAATATCAGCGAAGATTATACGTGGGAGCTGATGGAGGCCGTGAAAAACTACGACATAGCCACCATCGTCATCTCCAAGTCCGGGACTACGACCGAACCGGCCATCGCTTTCCGCATCATCCGCGAGGAGATCGAAAAACGGTACGGCAAGGAGGGGGCCGTGCGGCGTATCGTGGCCGTGACCGACGAGTCCAAAGGGGCGCTGCGGAAACTGGCCGACACCGAAGGGTACAAGACCTTCGTCATTCCGGATAACGTCGGCGGGCGGTACTCCGTGCTGACGCCGGTGGGGCTGCTGCCGTTGGCTGTGGCCGGGGTGGACATCCGCGCCTTGGTGGCCGGGGCCGCAGAGATGGAGAAACTTGCCGCGGACGCGCCGTTTGCGGAGAATCCGGCGATGCTGTACGCAGCGGCCCGGACTGCGCTGTATCGTGCGGGCAAAAAGGTCGAGATACTGGCTTCGTACGAACCCAAGTTGCAGAATATCGGCGAGTGGTGGAAACAGCTCTACGGCGAGAGCGAGGGCAAGGAGGGCAAGGGGATTTTCCCGGCATCCGTTACCCTGACCGCCGACCTGCATTCGATGGGGCAGTATATCCAGGAGGGCGAGCGGACGTTGTTCGAGACGGTGATCCGGGTGGCGGAACCGGCCCACACTTTTAAGATCGAGGCCGACAAGGAGAATCTCGACGGGCTGAATTTCCTTGCCGGGAAGCGCATCGGGGAGGTGAATAAAATGGCCATCCTCGGGACTATGCTGGCCCATGTGGACGGCGGGGTGCCGAACATTGCCGTAGAGTTGCCGCGGATCGACGCGCATACTGTCGGCGCGCTGCTCTATATGTTCGAGAAGGCATGCGGGATCAGCGGTTATGCGCTGGGTGTCAATCCGTTCGACCAGCCGGGGGTGGAGGCCTACAAGAAGAATATGTTCGCCTTGCTCGGCAAGCCGGGTTATGAACAGGAGGGTGAGGCGTTGCGGGCGAGGTTGTAAGCCGTTTGCTGTTTTCGGTGCGTGCCGGAAGGGAATATTTCCCTTCCGGCACGCGCTTTTTCCGGCGGCGGCAGCCTGCATTTGGGATGCCCGCGGCTGTGGCGGCGAGAATAGGGTAGTTACAGTCCTGTTGGAGTGCCCCGCGTCAGCGGCGGAGCGCTTTAGCGCGGAGCCGCGGTAAGGCGAAGAGCGAGTAGCGCGTTCCGATAAGGAACGCCGGGCGCCCCCGAGGGGGGCA
>CAZAPI010000039.1:0-12046 GCA_964486945.1 uncultured Rikenella sp.
GGCAAAACAAGCGCAGCGCAGTTGCAGGCCTACGCCGGGGGTGGCTCCGGCCCGCACGGCTCGCTTCGCCCGCCGCCGAAACGGATTCTCTTTATTTACTAACGAGAACGGTTTCCTCCAACCCGGAGAAAGAGGTTATAAATCAATGAATCTTTAGTTTACCCCTCGTGCCGGACGGGCATTTCCGCTCCTGCCGCGGGGCATTTTTATGTCGCCTCCTGCCGGCGGGGCATCTTCTTTCTTTGACATCAAAGAAAGAAGACAAAGAAAGTGCCTCCAGCCGGTTTCGTCTTGTCGCCGCCAGTGTCTCCGCACTGGCGGCTCAAGTCAAAACACGACGCTGTCGAGGAGACTTTCGCTCTCGCCTTAGCAGGGAGGGGGATGGCAAAGGGGGTCGGCCCCCTTTGATACGCTTTTTGCTTACTTTTTGTCGCAACACAAAATCCCCGCGGCCTGAGCGGGACGGGAGGTAAGGCCTCCATTCAGCGTGGCAGCAAGGCGACGAAGCGGAATAATTGCATTGACCGGTCTGTATATGAGGGCGTTTCGGCCGTTTTGGCGATAAAAACCGTAAAAAACACTGGCTCCACATACGAAATACGAAGTTGGAGATGTTTGTATGATCCGGTAAATAGCCGTCGCCAATACGGGATTACAAATAATTTGTATCTTTGCCGAATTGCTACTGCCTGAAATGAGGGATGAATGTTCAAACAGCCCTTACAGGCCTAAAAACGGAGGATTGGGTATGAACAAAATCTTTACCGCCCTTGTGGTCGCCGCCGGCATGGGAGCCGCAGTAGTTCCCGCATCGGGGCAGAAAACAGTGAACCTCGCATTCGGTAATTTCGATCAGTGGGTCGTCCGCGAGATCAAAGAATCCGGCGTGATCGGCGGCAACGTCCGATACATCTACGAGATCGCCCCGAACGACACCATTAAAGGCAACATTCCTTACCTCCGCAATCCCCAATCGCCGTGGGGTACCTCCAACGTGCTCGCCAAAGTGAGCGGCATCACCAAATGCAGCGCCACCGTATTTCCCGAACAACGCGGCAGCGGCCGGTGCGCCCGGCTCGACACCAAACTGGAGACAGTCAAGGTGCTGGGGATCATAAACATCTCGGTGCTCGCCTCCGGGAGCATCTTCCTGGGCGACATGGTCGAGCCGATCAAAGACACTAAAAACCCGATGGCCAAGCTGAACCACGGCGTGCCGTTCACCGGCAAGCCGAAAGCCCTGGTGTTCGACTACAAGTACCGTACCGACGGCTCCACGAACCGGATCAAAGCCACAGGCTTCAGTTCGCAGAAGACCATCCCCGGCCAGGACTACGCCGACGTGATCCTGTTGTTGCAAAAGCGCTGGGAAGATGCCGACGGGAACGTTTACGCCAAACGCGTGGGCACCGCCAACGAACGAATCGGGACCAATACCGCAGACTGGGTCGACGGCCATACCATCCCGGTGTATTACGGCGACATTACCGGCGACCCGGCTTTCACGCCCCAGATGGGGCTGGTGCCGGACGACCGGGCACACTACTGCCGCAACAGCAAAGGCAAAATGGTGCCGATCCGCGAAACCGGCTGGGCCTCCGAAGACGAGCAGCCCACCCATATGATCCTCCAGATGTCCTCCAGCTACGACGGCGCCTATGTCGGCACGGTCGGCAACAGCCTTTGGGTGGACAACGTCAAACTCCAATATTGATTTCATCCCTTAAACCCCGCGAATGAACCGCCGCCATATTACCCTGCGCACCTTTGCTTTTGCGTCAGCCGCCGGACTGATCTTCACCTGCGGAAGCGCCGGGGCGCAAAGCACCCGTTTCGCAGTGCCAGTGGACAGCGTGTCGACGGCAGATACGGTTTGGGTCGTCGAAGAGGAAACAGTTCCGGTTTCCGATACGCTGACGGCGGAGTCCGACAGCCCGAATATCGCCGCCACGGACAGCGTGCCTGTGAAATCGACCGGTTGGCAGCGGTTTGCCCGTTTCTTCACCGAATCGAACAAAGAGAAGAAAGAGAAGAAATTCGATTTCAGCATCATCGGCGGTCCGTTCTACTCCAACGACGTCAAAGTCGGGCTGGGGTTAGTGGCCTCGGGCCTCTACCGGATGGACCGCAGCGACACCCTGCTGCAACCCTCCAACGTTTCGCTGTTCAGCTCGGTGGCCACTTCCGGGTTTTACATGGTGGGGATCCGGGGAACCAACATCTTTCCGCGGGACAGGTACCGGCTCAACTACCTGCTCTACACCTTCTCTTTCCCGAGCGCCTTCTGGGGGATCGGCTACGAAATGGCCGCGGACGACGCCAATGCCAGCAACTACACCCGCAAGCAGAACCAGGTCAAGGTCGATTTCCAGTTCCGCATCGCGCGGAACCTCTACCTGGGGCCGGTGGCCAGTTTCGACTACGTGGACGGCCTGCGGTTCGACCGGCCGGAGCTGCTGAAAGGGCAGAGTCCGTCGGTCCTGAGCTTCGGCATGGGTTTTGTGCTGAACTACGACTCGCGCGACGTGATGACCAACGCCTATAAAGGGTGGTACGTGCGGTTGGAGCAGTACGCCAACACCAAATGGCTCGGCAACAAATACGCCTACGGACGCACGGACTTGATCGTGGACTTCTACCAGCAGCTGTGGAAAGGAGCAGTGCTGGCTTTCGACTTCCACACGCAGCACAACTACGGCGACGTGCCCTGGACGATGATGGCCAAACTGGGCGGCTCGTACCGCATGCGCGGCTACTACGAGGGACGCTACCGCGACAACAACCTGACGGAGCTCCAGATGGAACTGCGCCAGCATATCTACAACCGCCACGGGCTGGCCGCCTGGGTCGGCGCAGGAAACGTATACAAGGATTTTAAAACATTCCGCTGGGGCCATACGCTGCCCAACTACGGGATCGGCTACCGGTGGGAATTCAAAAAACGAGTGAACGTCCGGCTTGACTACGGCTTCGGCAAGGGTCAGAGCGGCTTCCTTTTCCAGATCAATGAAGCTTTTTAGACAACTCACACAACGGCTGAAGGCCCGGTTCTCGGACCAGCGGACTTACTATTGGATCTTTCTCGCTGTCCTGCTGGTGCCGAACCTATTTTTGTGCTACACCGAACCGATGTCCCTGTTCGGGAAACTGGCCCTGATCCTGGTGCCGGGCGGGTTCTGGATGGCCCTGCTGACCGCCAGCCGGAGACCCGGCATCCCGATTTGGTGCCTGTTGCCGATGCTCGTATTCGGGGCTTTCCAGCTGGTGCTGCTCTACCTGTTCGGCAACTCCATCATCGCCGTGGACATGCTGCTGAACGTGGTCACGACCAATTCGGGCGAGGCGATGGAGCTGCTGGGCAAACTGGCCCCGGCGATTGTGGGAGTGATCGTTCTGTACGTACCGACTTTGGTTTTGGGAGTGATGTCCATCCGGCAGGGCGACAGGCTCACGTCCTCTTTCCGGAAGCGGAACCTGGGCCGGGCCGCGGTTATCCTCCTGGTCGGTATCGGGACGATGTTCGGGGCGCGGTGGCAGGAGAGCGAATACAGGGCGAAGCTCGACCTATGGCCGGTGAATATCGGATATAACCTGAAACTCGCCATAGACCGATGGGAAAAGGGGAACCGTTACGCCGAAACCTCGAAAGATTTCACCTTCGGGGCCGTCTCGGCGCGGCCGGACAGCGTGCGGGAAGTCTACGTGATGGTGATCGGCGAAACCTCGCGGGCCCTGAGCTGGCAGCTTTACGGCTACGAGCGGGAGACCAATCCCTGCCTGTCGAAAGCCCGGGGGCTGGTCCGGTACAAAGACATGCTGACGCAGGCCAACGCCACGCACAAGAGCGTGCCGATCATGCTCAGCGCGGCCTCGGCCGAAAACTACGACTCCTTATACACGCATAAAAGCGTGCTGACGGCATTCAAGGAAGCGGGGTTCCGCACCGCGTTCTTCTCGAACCAGCTGCCCAACCGCTCTTTCATCGACTACTACGGCGACGAAGCCGACACGACGGTATTCCTCAAAGCCAACGCCATGGCCACAGGCGAGGAGTTCAATCCCTACGACGAAGTGCTGCTCAAAAGCGTGGACAGCCTGCTGGCCGACACGGCGTACCGGAAGCTGTTCATCGTGCTGCACACCTACGGCTCGCATTTCGACTACCAAGAGCGCTATCCCGTAAACGACACCTATTTCCGTCCCGCCAATTACGAGTCGGTGACGCGGGACAACCGCGAGATACTCATCAACGCCTACGACAATTCGATCCGTGCGACCGATGGCCTGCTGTGCCGGATCATCGACCGGCTCGACGCTCAACCCAATACCGCCGCGGCGATGTTATACGCTTCGGACCACGGCGAGGATATTTTCGACGATCGGCGGAACCTGTTCCTCCACGCCTCGCCGATCCCGACCTATTACCAGCTCCATGTCCCGTTCCTGATGTGGTTCTCGCCGGAGTACGACACCCTTTGGCCGGAGGCCCGCGGGATGGCGGAGACACATGCCGGGCTGCCGGTGACGACGAACGTGATCTTCCATACGCTCCTCTCGGTCGGCGGGATCGAAACCCCATACCGGAACGATTCGCTGGCGGTCACCTCGCCGCACTTCACCGTGACCCCGCGCCACTACCTGAACGACCACAACGAGCCGGAAACGCTCGACCGCGTAGGTCTCAAACCGGCGGACATCGAAATGTTCCGCCGGATGGGGCTCGATTTTCCTGAACTGCCAGGCAAAGCGGGAGGCGAATCGAAATAAATCGTTATCTTTAGCCGCTTTCCCAATCCGGGACCGATGAAATTGCGCCGACATATCGCTTTCGTTGCCGTGCTGGCCGCCAGCATGGTGATGTTCGTGCATGCCGTCGTGCCGCACCACCACCGGTCTTCCGACCTGTCGATCTGCACCGAAGCCCCGGTACCGTGCCGCCATGCGCCGGCCGCCCAGGGTCATGCGGTTGTGCTGTACGACGCCGACTGCGATTGCAACTGCACCGGTGTGCAATGCGCTGCGCCGCTGCCTTTCACGCTCCGTTTCGGGGGCGACGGCGACGACCCGACTTCCGCGACGGACAGCCTGCTGCCGCTTTTTATTTGTGATCATTGTACCGGCCATCGGAGTCTTTCCACTGTCGCCGGCTTGTTCCCCGGAAAAGGGACCACCTCTTATTTTATCGCCGACGCACGGCTGCTTGCGCAGTGGGTGCCGGTTTTCGTGCCCGGAAGGGCTCCTCCCGTTTTATAGTTTTGACCTGCGCGCCTCCTGCCTCGGGCGGAAGCGTGCGTTTTTTTTCAAAACCGTAAAACGAAATTTTCCATGAAATTTCCCATGATATTTTTGTCGGCGCTTGCCGCGCTGGCATTAGCCGGATGTACGCCCGGAGGCTTCGGCGACGGGCATGAGCACGGGGCCGAAAGCCACGACCATGCCGCAGAAACCGCCCGGGAAGGCCATATCGACGAGCCCGGCGTAATCACCCTCAGCGAAGAACAGGCCTCGGCCCTCGGACTGACTTACGAAAAAGCGGCGGCCGGGTCGTTTGCCAGCGTCGTGCGCACCGGCGGCAGCATCGAAGCCGCGCCGGGCGACCGTTCGACCGTTACGGCCACCGTTTCGGGGATCGTCAGCTTCGGCGGCCACGGCCTGACCGAAGGGACCAAAGTCGCCAAGGGAGCGCCCCTGATCACCCTCAGCTCCGCCGGCATGGTGGACGGCAACTACCCGCAGCAGCTGGCGGATGCCCGCGCCGAACTGGCGAAAGCCGAGGCCGACCATGCCCGCGCCGAATCCCTTGCCGGCAATAAAGTGGTCAGCGGCGCCGAACTGGAGGCAGCGAAGTTGGCCGTAGACGTGGCGCGCCGCAAAGTGGCCGTCCTCTCCGAGAACGCCACCAAAGGCGGAAAGGGCATCGTGGCACCGCAAAGCGGATATGTCACTTCGCTCGTCGTTGGCGAAGGGGATTTTGTGGCGGCAGGGCAGCCGCTTGCTACGATTTCGGCCAACCGGAATCTGGTGTTGCGGGCCGACGTGCCTCAGCGTTACTTGGCCGAAGCTGCCGAGGTGCGGACGGCCAGTTTTACGACTCCATATGACGGCAAGACGCACGACCTGAGTGAATTGGGCGGTCGTCTGCTCGGGTCGGGACGTGCGGTGGCGGCGGGATCGCCGACGCTGCCCGTGCGGTTCGAGTTCGAAAACCGGGGTAACCTGACTCCCGGCTCGGTGGTCGAGGTGTTCCTGAAAGGCGCGCCGCGCGAGGGTGTCCTGACGGTGCCCGTGTCAGCGCTGACCGAGGAGCAGGGGGTGCATTACGTCTATGTCCGCACCGCGCCGGGCCACTACATGAAGCGGCCGGTGAAGACCGGGGCGTCGGACGGCGCACGGATCGAGATCGTCAGCGGCCTGAAGCCCGGCGAAGAGGTGGTTTCCGAAGGGGCCTATTATGTCCGTCTGGCGGGCATGTCTACGGCTATACCTCACGGCCATTCACACTAATATTCAATCGGTCGATTATTCGTACTTGTTGTCGGGATAGAACTGTCGCTTTCTGAAGAAAGCCCCGGCCCAAAAGAACTTGCGAAGAGAAAGGACTGCGGAGCCTGAGGAATAGCGTAGCTGTCGAAAGTTCTTTTGGTTCTTTTCTTTTCAACCGACGCTCGAAGCAAGAGCAGAGACCGCTGGCGGGCTATGCCTTGCAAAGAGGAGGAAGACCGAAAGTCAACGAAAGAACAGTATCCTCCAGCTAAGGTGCAAGTATATCGAACGTTAAAAGATACGATTCATGATCAATAAAATAATCGATTTTTCGCTCCACAACCGGCTCGCCGTGATGATCGTCGCGGCATTGATGCTTATCACCGGAGCCTACACCGCCAGCCGGATGGAGGTCGACGTTTTTCCCGACCTCACCTCGCCCACCGTCGTGGTGATGACCGAAGCGCCCGGCATGGCCTCCGAAGAGGTCGAACGCCTCGTCACTTTCCCCGTCGAGACCGCCCTGAACGGTGCCACCGACGTGCGGCGGGTACGCTCCACCTCGACGACCGGGTTCTCGACCGTTACCGTCGAATTCGACTGGGGTACCGATATATACCTCGCCCGGCAGATCGTCGCCGAGAAACTCGCCGGTATCGGCGAACAGCTGCCACAGGGGGCGCAAGCCCCCGTGCTGGCACCGCAGTCGTCGTTGCTCGGAGAAGTGATGGTCGTCGGCCTGACCGCCGACAGCACCAGTCTGGAGGAACTGCGAACGCTGGCCGACTGGACCATCCGGCCCCGGTTGCTTTCGACCGGCGGCGTGGCGCAGGTGACCGTCGTCGGAGGAGACATCAAAGAGTACCAGATCATCGCCTCGCCGCAGCTGATGAAACACTACGGCGTGAGTCTCGACGAACTGGTGGCGGCGACGCAGGGCATGAACGCCGATGCCGCCGGGGGAGTGCTGAACCAGTACGGCAACGAATATATTGTCCGGGGCATGGTGCGTACCACATCGCCGGAAGAGATCGCCGCCAGTGTGGTGAAGCTCTCGCCCGAAGGGACCCCCGTCACCGTGGCCGACATCGCCGAAGTTCGAACCGGCGGTAAAACCCCGCTGATGGGTGACGCCTCGATCGACGGCGTGCGCGCCGTGCGGCTCTCGGTCACCAAACAGCCCGCAACCGGAACGCTGGAACTGACCGACAAGCTCGACCGGACTATCGCCGAGATCGCCAAAAACCTGCCGCCGGACGTACAGGTGACCACGGAAATATTCCGGCAGGCGACGTTTATCGAGAGCTCGGTGAATAACATCGAACGCGCCCTGATCGAGGGCGGCGTGCTGGTGATCGTGATCCTGATGGTTTTCCTTGGGAACTTCCGGACCACCATTATCTCGCTGCTGGCGATCCCCATTTCGCTGCTGGTGTCGATGATGGTGTTGAAATTACTGGGCTTCTCGCTCAATACCATGAGCCTCGGCGGGATGGCCATCGCCATCGGGTCGCTGGTCGATGATGCCATTATCGACGTCGAGAACGTATTCAAGCGACTGCGGGAGAACCACCGTTTGCCGAAGACCGAACGGGAACCGACCCTGAAAGTGGTTTACGAGGCTTCGACCGAAATCCGGGCATCGATCTGGAACGCCACCCTTATCATCATCGTTACTTTCGTCCCGCTTTTTTTCCTGAACGGCATGGAGGGACGGATGCTCCAGCCGCTGGGGATCGCCTTTATCGTGTCGCTTTTCGCCTCGATGATCGTTGCGATTACGCTGACTCCGGTGCTGAGCAGCTACCTGCTGACCGGGGACAAGATGCTCGGTCGGCACGACCGCGAGTCGTGGATCGTGCGCAAGATGAAAGGGGGGTACAGCCGACTGCTGGCCGGCGCGCTGAACCACAAAAAGGCGGTCGTCATCACGGCTGTCATTCTGTTTGTCGGGGCCGTGGCCGTATTCGCCACGCTGGGACGCAATTTCCTGCCGCCGTTCAACGAAGGGTCGATGGCTATATCGGTATCGGCCCTGCCGGGAACCTCCTTGGAGGAGAGTTCGAAGATCGCCACGCTGGCCGAAGAGCAGCTGATGCAAGTGCCGGAAGTGGTCGTGGTGTCGCGTAAGACGGGCCGGGCCGAACTGGACGAACATGCCCTCGGCACTGAGACCTCGGAAATGGACGTGCCGTTCGTACTGAAAGAGCGCAGCCGAGCCGAGGTGTTCGCCGACGTGCGCGAACGCCTGAGCGGCATCAAAGGGATCGTTTATGAGATCGGGCAGCCGATTTCGCACCGCATCGACCTGTTGCTTTCCGGCACCCGGTCGAACATCGCGATCAAGGTGTTCGGCGACGACCTCAATGAACTTTTTGCCCTCGGCAATCGTATCAAGGCCGCCACGCAGGATATTCCGGGCCTGGTGGACCTGAACGTGGAGCAGCAGATCGAGCGGCCGCAGCTGCAAATCAAGCCCCGGCGCGGGGTATTGAGCCAGTGGGGCATCACTCCGGCCCGGTTCACCGAAACGGTGGAGATCGCCTTGGCGGGACGTGCCGTGTCGGAGGTGTACGAGGGGGCGCGGAATTTCGACCTGACCGTGAAATTCGACTCCGTGAGCCGCTCGTCGATGGCGGGCATTTCGCAGATCCTGCTGGACGGCCGCACCGCCGCCGGCGAGACGGTGAAAGTGCCGCTCGGCGACGTGGCGGAGATCATCTCCTCGTCCGGGCCGAACGCCATCAACCGCGAGAACGTGAGCCGCAAACTGGTCGTGTCGGGCAATGTCGAGGGAGCCGACCTGCGGGGCGTGGTGGAGCGGATACAACAGCGTATTGCCGAGCGGGTGCCGCTGCCCGAAGGGTACCACATCGAGTACGGCGGCCAGTTCGAGAGCGAGGCTTCGGCATCGCGGACGCTGCTGTTGACTTCGCTGCTGGCGATTCTCGTGGTCTTTGTGCTGCTCTACAACGAGTTCCGCGACCTGCGGCTGACCGGCGTGGTGTTGCTGAACCTGCCGCTGGCGGTGATCGGGGGCGTGGTGTCGATCCGGCTCACGTCGGGTATCGTCAGCATCCCGTCGATCATCGGCTTCATCTCGCTCTTCGGGATCGCCACGCGCAACGGCATCCTGCTGATCTCACGCTACCGGCACCTGGCTTGCGAAGCCGAGGGAGCGGCACTATCTTTGCAAGACCGGATCCTGCACGGCTCGGCTGACCGCCTCAGCCCGATCGTGATGACGGCCCTGACTTCGGGACTGGCCCTGATTCCGCTGGCCCTGGGCGGCGACCTGCCGGGCAACGAGATCCAAAGCCCGATGGCGGTCGTGATCCTCGGCGGGCTGCTGACCTCGACGCTGCTGAACCTGTTCGTGGTGCCGGTGGTGTATGCTTTGATGAACAAAACATCAACGCCTCCCTTGCATTAGGGATAAACGGGTCGTCATATTCCTTTTTCCCGGGGATTGCCGACCCGGCGGCGAAAGCGGAAATTTGCAACAAACACGGAACATGAAAAAGACGATTTATAGCCTGATCCTATTTTCTACGGTTGCGTTCAGCGGTGTGGCGACAGCCCAGACGGGCGATTATGCTTCTTTCCTCCATAGCGTGGCTTCGCGGAGCCCGCAGCTGACTGCGGCGGAAAAAGGGCATACGGCTACTGTGCGCGGCCTGCGCACGGGGCTGGCGCCGGCTGACCCTGAGGTGGCGCTGGAGTATTATTTCGTCGGCGAAACGCGCTACGAGCTTGCCATAGAGCAGGCTTTCGATTTCCCGACGGTCTACCGCCAGCGCAACAGGATCAGCAAGCTGGATATCTCGAAAGCCGAGCAGGAGTACCGGTCGGCCCGACGCAGCATTATGGGAGCCGTGTCGGACGCTTACTTAGAGCTTAATTATGCGGCCGAGCGGGTGGACATTCTGACCCGGCGGCGCGATGACCTGCGGGAGGTGGCGGAGCTATATAAAGAGGCGATCGAAGCGGGACAGAGCACGGTTGTGGAGCTGCGCAGCGCCCAGTTGCTGCTGGCCGAAGTCGAGAACAGCCTGACGCTGGCCGAAACGGAGCGGGAGGAGGCTGCCGCCACTTTGGCGCAGCTGAA
This sequence comes from uncultured Rikenella sp., assembly GCA_964486945.1. Taxonomy (GTDB): domain Bacteria; phylum Bacteroidota; class Bacteroidia; order Bacteroidales; family Rikenellaceae; genus Rikenella. The sequence continues at coordinate 10,592 of CAZAPI010000039.1, forward strand.
CGGCGGAGCGGAGATCGCTCCGCAGGGGTACCCCCGGTTCGGGTTTACGGGGACGCAGGACGAGTTCGTGGCTGCGGCTTTGGCTGCGGATTACGAATTGGCGGCTGCGGCGATCGACACGCTGATTGCGCAGCGAGAACTGAAACTGAGCCGCAACGAGTGGATACCGAAACTGAAAGTGGGCTACAAAGCGGAGGTGGAGGGCTCGAAGGGGACGAGCGCTTTGCTGGCGGGTATTTCGCTGCCTTTATGGCAGAACAGCGGTCGCACACGCCATGCTAAGGCTCTGGGCGAAGCGGCCAAGGCTCGGCATGTGGCGACGGAGGCTTCGGCCCGGACGCGGCTGCGCACGCTCTATGCTCGTTACCATACTTTGTCTGTGGCTTTGGCGGCCCGGCTGGGGGATAATTCGGGAGCGGATTATCCGGAGCTGCTCAAGAGTGCGGCGAAGGCGGGTAAGATCACGTCGATCGATGCCCTGATGAAGCTCGACGATTGGTATGCGCTGAAAGACAGCCTGATGGCGTTGGAGTACGAGGTGGCGCAGGCCGGAGCGGCAATGGCGCTCTGCCTGATGTAGGCGACGGTCGGTTCTGTTACGGGTTATTTGGCAACGGAGGTGATGATGTCCGGATCCATTTCACGGATGCGGGAGGCGATCGCCTCCATCTCTTCGTACGGGATTTTTCGGAGGTCGTCGGCGGGGGTGTTCCGGTCGATGGTGTAGAGCATCACTTCCGACGGGTGTATCTGCCGGATGGCGTCCAGGTAGGCTTCGACCTCTTCGGGTGTCGTGTTGTCGATCCGGTGCCCGCCGTAGTCTCCCCGCAGGAACATGGTCTGTACGACGAGGCGGCCTTGGAATTGCTGCAACAGTTCGATGATCTGTTCCACGGTTCGGTTGCTCTGCGGTTGGTTGATGTGCCGCATGGTGGAGTCGATGGCGGAGTCGAATTTGAGGATGTTCCGGTCCACTTTCAACAAGGCTTTTCTTACGGTTTCGCGATCGATCATGGTGGCGTTGCTCAGCACGGCGACTTTCGTGCCGGGGGCGTATCTGTTCCGCAGGTTGAGGGTGGCGTCAATGATGCGGTCGAAGTCGGGGTGCATGGTGGGCTCGCCGTTTCCGGCGAAGGTGATGACGTCGGGCAATTTACTGTCCGCAGCCATCTCTTTGAGTTTTGCTTCGAGTCTGGGTATGACTTTTTCGTAGGGGTTGAAGGCGCCTTTGCCGTGGGCGCCGTTCCACCCGCATTCGCAATATATGCAGTTGAAGTTGCAGAGTTTGGAATCGGGGGCGAGCAAGTTCACTCCCAGGGAGGTGCCGAGCCGCCGACTGCGGATCGGACCGACTATTATGCTGTCGAACAAAAATGTATCCATCTCTCTATGTTTTTAATCCGTTCGATTATCTGTACTTGTGCCGGATGGAACTGTCGCTTTCTGAAGAAAGCT
>CAZAPI010000040.1:0-11963 GCA_964486945.1 uncultured Rikenella sp.
TCCGCGGAAGTCTTTTTGGTTCTTTTTCTTCAGAAAAAGAACGGTTCCGTACTGCAAAATGACAAATAAACGAACGGTTTAGATTACAAATGGGTCATGAATTCGATCAGTTTCGCCGTGGCCCGGCCCCGGTGGCTGATGCTGTTTTTCAAGTCCAGCGGCATTTCCGCGAACGTTTCAGCATAGCCCTCCGGACGGAATATCGGGTCGTAGCCGAACCCCTCCGCCCCGCTCCGCTCCGTTGTGATCTCCCCGTTCACGATCCCCTCGAACGTGTACTCCTTGCCCTCTAAAATAAGCGCGATCACCGTTCGGAAACGCGCCCGACGATTCGGTTTTCCCTCCAGCCGTTTGAGTAGCAGCGCCATATTGTCCGCCGACGAATGCCCCTCGCCCGCACCGTTCACCGCCGCGTAACGTGCCGAGTAGACCCCCGGCTCACCGTCGAGCGCCTCCACCTCCAGCCCCGTGTCATCTGCAAAACAATCCAGCCCCGTTTTTTCGTAAATGTAACGCGCTTTCTGGAGCGCGTTGCCCTCCAGTGTCGGCCGGTCCTCCGGAATATCCTCCGTGATCCCGTGATCCGCCGGAGTCGAAAGCTCGGCCCGGCTGCCGATCAGGGCCTGCATCTCTTTCAGTTTATTGCGGTTGCCTGTGGCGAAGACGATTTTCATGGTCAGTCCGATTATGATGCTGTAAAGTTAGCGAAAAATCGTTACTTTGCAGGTTATAATAATCCGGACATACATGAAACACACCTCCGAATGGGCCGCCCTGATGGCATTGGCGGCCGTGATGCCCCTGTCGGCGGCGGCCAAAGGCAAAAAAGCCGCTCCGGCCCCGGCCGATACCCCTGCCAAAAATCTTCCGAACATCGTATTCGTACTGACCGATGACCTCGGGATCGGGGACATCGGGGCTTATGGGCAGCGAACCATTCCGACCCCCCATATCGACTCGCTGGCCCGCGCCGGGATGCAGTTCATGCAGCACTATGCCGGTTCGACAGTCTCGGCGCCCAGTCGCGCCGTGCTGCTGACCGGTAAGCATACCGGCCACTCCGGCATCCGGGGCAACGGCCAGCGCACGCTGGAAGACGGCACGGTTTACGACTACTCGCTGCCCGCCGAAGAGGTGACCGTGGCCGAGATACTCAAATCCAAAGGTTACGCCACCGGGATCACCGGAAAATGGGGCCTCGGCGGCTATCCCGAGGAGGGCGGAGCCGGCAACCAGGGCTTCGACTACTTTTTCGGACACCAGGCGCAGCTCGACGCCCACCACTACTATCCTAAGAAACTCTACGAGAACGGCACCAAGATCGAACTCGACGGCAAACAGTATTCCGATGAGCTGACCACGCAGAAAGCGCTGGCCTTTGTGGACCGGAGCGTGAAGGAGGGCAAGCCGTTCTTCCTCGAATTCGCCACCACCCTGCCGCACGCCGAACTGGTGCTGCCGGCCGAGGAGATCAAGCCGTTCGAAGGCAAATTCCTTGAAACTCCTTTCCCCGGCGACTGGTATGGCCCGCAACCCACGCCGAGGGCCGCTTTTGCGGCGATGGTCAAGCGCATCGACGACAACGTCGGGCGGCTGGTGGCCAAACTGCGCGAGACAGGGCAGCTGGAGAATACGATCTTTATCTTCAGCTCCGACAATGGGACTCACGTCGAGGGCGGGCATGATCCGAACTATTTCAACAGCAACTCCCTGTACCGCGGCACCAAACGCGACCTGTACGAAGGGGGTATCCGCACGCCGTTCATCGTGTCGTGGCCCGGGCATATCCAGCCGGGGGCGGTGAGCTACCACGTGTCGGCATTCTGGGATTTTCTGCCTACCGTGTGCGATATAGTCGGTGCAGACGTGCCGAAGGGCGTGGACGGCATCTCGATGCTGCCGGAGTGGACGGGCGACGGCGAGCAGCCGAAGCATGACCACCTCTATTTCGAATTCCACGAGGAGGGCGGCAAGCAGGCGGTGATCCGCGACAACTGGAAGCTGATCCGGCTGAATGCCAAACAGCTTTCCACGGATCCGTCGAAGGTGCGCTACGAGCTTTACAACCTTTCGCGCGACCCGAAGGAACTGCGCAACGTGGCATCGGAGTACCCGGGCAAGGTGATCGAGCTGAAAAACGTTATGGACAAGGCACGTACCGAGTCGAAAAATCCGGCGTGGAATTTCTAACCCTTGGGGCTTGATTCTTAACAGCTCGATTAATTTTTCGTATTGGGGGGCTGTTCTTTGTCGACCTTCGGTCTTGCTCCTCGCCGCTCGGCAGAGCGTGCAAGCCCGCTTTGCCCTCGCTGGCAGCGTCGGTTGAAAGGAAAGTCCCCGATCCGAGAACAAATCTGCCGGCAGGTTTAGGATACGCAAGTATCCGCCAAAGTCTTTTGGTGCCGCTTTTCTTCAGACAAAGGGGCAGTTTCGGGCAGTGCAATGAAAATGGTATTCGATTAATCGAGCGCATAAAAATAAATTAAGCGGAAAGAGAGTCATGCGGGTCACGACGGCCTATTTAGGCAACATCCAGTATTTCGGCAAGCTGGCTTCCGGGGCGCGGATCGAGGCGCACGAGAATTTCCAGAAGCAGACCTATCGCAACCGGACGGAGGTGATGACGGCGGCGGGGGTGAGGCCTTTGACGGTGCCGGTGGTGTGGGACCACCGGGCCAAAATGCCGATCCGCGAGGTGCGTATCGACTACACGCTGCCGTGGCAGCGGGAACATTGGCGAACGCTGGTTGCGGCATATGCTGCGGCCCCGTATTTCGACCATTATGCCGAAAAGCTGGCGCCGGTCTATGACCAACGCGGCTACCGGCCGGAGTATCTGTACGACCTGAACTGTGACCTGACCGTCCTTTTGCTCAGGCTGTTCGGCTTCCCGGACGTGTTGCGCCATACGGAGGATTATGTTCCGCCGGCACCGTTGGACGGCGCGGCGGCGGAAGGGGATTTTCGCGAGATCATCTCGCACAAACCGCGGCTGTGGCGGCCTGATCCGTCGTTCGCTGCGCCGGAATATTACCAGGTCTTTGCCGACCGGATACCGTTCGCGCCGAACCTGTCGGCGGTGGACTTGCTCTTCTGCGAGGGGCCTCGGGCGGGGGAGATGATCCGGGAGAGTATTGTGTCCGGATCAGATTAAAATCCAGCGTTAGCAGCCGGCCCGCAGCCTCGCGGGGCGGAGGGCCGTAGCTCGCTATGCTCGTTGAGCCGCCGCAGCTGCGGGAGCTGACCGTAGAGGGGCGAACCGGCCTAAAAACGAGAGAGCGAGCAATTCAAGCCTCCGTGGGTAACGGTCGGCGACCGCCTCTTTCGGTGGTGTGCGTGCCGTTCGGTCTTTGTTCTAATTCGACTGCCTCTTCCGGCAGTAAGCGGCGTGTGTACTGTGTAGCCTTTGTTCTAATTCGACATGGTCGCTCCCGAGGGTACAACAAGACCGCGGCAACGGCTTTCCGGTGCAGTGCCTCCAAACATTTACCCGGGATTTCCCTTTTTATCCGCATTGCTCTATCGGGCTTTGTTCCGGCGGAGTGCCGCTGTGTTCAATTCCGCGAACGGCTTCCGGTTCCGAAATGCCGCGCAGCGGTAATAAACGAAGAGGGACTCACAGATTTTCCGTGAGTCCCTCTTCGTCATAAATACTTCAGCCCGCAGGGATACTTACCTGTCCGACTGCGGCAGCGCCTTGTAAGCCTTCAGCCCCGATTCGAGGAAGTTGATGAAGCCGTTGACATTCAGGTCGTACGAACGCGGCGTCACCAGCGGCTGCCCCTCGTTGTCCAGCAGCACATAATAGGGCTGCGCGTTGATCCCGAACCGTTCGATCTGGAACGTCGCGTTGATCTTGCCCAGCGTCTTGCGCACCTTGCCGTCCGGCGCAGTCACCCAATCCTCCTCCGGCAGTTGCTTTTTGTCGTCCACGTAGAGCGCGATGATCACATAGTTGTCCCGCAGCAGCTTCTGCACCGTCGGATCGCTCCACACGTTCGCCTCCATCTCGCGGCAGTTCACGCAGCCGTGCCCCGTGAAATCGAGGAACACCGGTTTGCCCACGGCTTTGGCATATTCCATCCCTTCGTCATAGTCGAAGAAGCCTTCCAGTCCGTGCGGCAGGTGCAGGAAATCGCTGAATTTCGGCGCTCCTCCTTCGATTTTCGAGCGGTCGAGCGACGAAACGGCCCCGGCGGCGGATGAACCTCCCCCGCTATTGGTCGCCAGGTTGAAATCCAGTGTGGAGATCGGCGGCAGGTAGCCGCTCAGCGCCTTGAGCGGCGCCCCGAACATCCCCGGGATCAGGTAGACCACGAATGCGAAGGTGATGATCGACAGGAAGAGCCGTTTCACGTTCACGTATTTCGTGTCGCTGTCGTGCGCGAACTTGATCTTACCCAGCAGGTAGAAGCCCAGCAAGGTGAAGATCACGACCCACAGGGCGATATAGACCTCGCGGTCCAGCAAACCCCAGTGGTAGGTCTGGTCGGCCACGCTCAAGAACTTGAGGCCCAGCGCCAGCTCGATGAAGCCCAGCACCACCTTCACCGAATTGAGCCATCCGCCCGACTTGGGCAGGTTCTTGAGCAGCGACGGGAAGAAGGCGAAAATGGTGAACGGCAGCGCAAAGGCCGCCGAGAATGCCAGCATCGTGAAGATCGGCTCCCAGATAGCTCCTTGCGTCGATTTCACCAGTACCGTCCCCACGATCGGCCCGGTGCAGGAGAATGACACCAGCACCAGGGTCAGGGCCATAAAGAAGACTCCGATCAAGCCCCCCTTGTCTGCCTTGGAGTCGCTCTTATTAACCAGCTTCGACGGCATCGTGATCTCGAAAGCCCCGAAGAACGAAGCGGCGAAGATCATGAAGATCAGGAAGAACAGGATATTCGGCAGCCAATGGGTGGCCAGCCAGTTGAAGATGTCGGCCGTCACCGAATCCCCGCCCACGAAATAGGTGATCAGGATAATCGCCGCAATGGGCAGTGTGTACAAAGCTACGATGGATATTCCGTAGAAAGAGGCCATGATCCGCCCCTTGGCTTTGTTGTCGCTCCCTTTCATGAAGAAGCTCACCGTCATCGGCACCATCGGGAAGACGCACGGCGTCAGCAGCGCCGCAAAGCCCCACAGGACCGCCTCGATGATGATGCTCCAGAAACTCTTGTTTTCGTTCTGCTGCAACCCTTCGAACGAAGCCTCGCCCGGCGCGGACGCGCTGTCCGCAGCTATGGCCGCGGCGTCTGTCGACTCCGGTGTTACCATAATGGCGTCATCGGCCACCATTTCGCCCGTCGTGTCGGGCGTGGCGGGCACGTTGATATCGGCCGGGGCGGCAGGGGTGATGGTCACGGTAAAGTCCTCGTCGGTCGGCGGGAGGCAGCTCTCGTCGTCGCAAGCCTGCCACTCGACGTTCCCTTTAATGACGATGGGTTTCCCGGTCGCCGCAAGTTGCGGCGACACCTTGAATTTCTGGACGAATCGGGCCGATTTGGCGAAGTAGCCGATCTCCATGCCGAAGCTCTCGTCCTGTACGCGGGTAGGCTTGTCCGCCTGGATAACGCTGCCGTCAAGGGTCACCCCGGCCGGCAGGTCGAACGTGAAGGTCGTCGCATTGGGTCCCCCGTCGTACGGCCCTATGTCGTACATGTGCCAGGCTCCGCTGATCGTGGCGGTCATTTCCGCCTGCTGGCCCGAAGCGCCGAATTTCCAGCTCACCGGGTTCTCGACTTGCGCGGAAGCGCTTGCGATGCCGAAGGCTCCCAGCAGCAGGGTGGCGATCAAAAGTCTGAATTTCATTAGAGTATGTGAAATTAGGGTATTGTCTTTTTATTTGGCTGCGATCTTGGCCCACGAGTCTTTGAGTCCCACCGTGCGGTTGAACACCGGCACACAGGTGTCTTTCCCCTCGGTAGCGGCGCCGGTGTCGGCGCAGAAGTAGCCCAGCCGTTCGAACTGGAATTTCTCGCCGGGTTTCGCTTCGCCCAGGGCCGGTTCGCATTGCGCCCGCACGACTTTCAGGGAGTCCGGATTCAGGTTGTCGAGGAACGAACCCCCTTCCGGCACGTCATCGGGACTTTCGACCGCGAACAGCCGGTCGAAGAGCATCACGTCTGCCGGCACGGCGTGTTCGGCCGATACCCAATGGATGATCCCCTTGACCTTGCGACCGTCGGACGAGCCGCCGCCCAGCGACAGCGGGTCGTACGTGCAGCGCAGCTCGATCGCCTCGCCGGTGTCGGGGTCTTTGATGATTTCGTCGCATTTGATCAGGTAGCCGTAGCGCAGGCGTACTTCGCCGCCCGGCCTGAGGCGGAAGAATTTTTTCGGCGGCTCTTCCATAAAGTCGTCCCGCTCGATGTAGAGTTCGCGGCTGAACGGCACGCGGCGTGTACCGGCTTCCGGATCTTCGGGGTTGTTGACGCATTCGAGGTATTCGGTCTGCCCTTCCGGATAGTTGGTGATGACCACTTTCAGCGGGTTGAGCACCGCCATGCGCCGCTGCGCGGTCTTGTTCAGGTCTTCGCGCACGCACCATTCCAACAGGCCCAGGTCGATGATGTTGTCCCGCTTGGCCACCCCTACCTTTTCGGCGAACATGCGGATGGATTCGGGGGTATATCCCCTCCGGCGCAGCCCGCTGATGGTGGGCATCCGCGGATCGTCCCACCCGGTCACGTACCCTTCCTTGACCAATTGCAGCAGCTTGCGCTTGCTCATCACGGTATAGGTCAGGTTCAGCCGCGCAAACTCATACTGGTGGCTCGGATAAATCCCCAGCTTTTCGATGAACCAATCGTACAGGGGCCGGTGTACGTCGAATTCCAGCGTACAAATGGAGTGGGTGATTTTCTCGATAGAGTCGCTCTCCCCATGTGCATAATCGTACATCGGATAGATGCACCACTTATTCCCGGTCCGGTGGTGTTCGGTGTGGATGATGCGGTACATCAGCGGGTCGCGCAGCAGCATGTTCGGATGGCTCATGTCGATCTTGGCCCGCAGCACCTTTTCCCCGTCTTTGTATTTTCCTTCGCGCATTTCGGCGAACAGCCGCAGGTTCTCGTCGACGCTGCGGTTACGGTAAGGCGAATCGGTGCCCGGCTGGGTCACCGTCCCGCGCCCGATGCGGATCTCCTCCTGGTTCTGGTCGTCGACGTAGGCCAAGCCTTTTTTGATCAGTTCGACGGCCCATTCGTACAGCTGTTCGAAGTAGTCGGAGGCGTAGTGCTCCTCGGCCCATTCGAAGCCGAGCCACCGGATGTCCTCCTTGATGGAGTCGACGTATTCCACATCCTCTTTTACGGGATTGGTGTCGTCGAAGCGGAGGTTGCATTTTCCGTTGTATTTTTTGGCCAGCCCGAAGTTGAGGCAGATGGATTTGGCATGTCCGATATGCAGGTAGCCGTTGGGCTCCGGCGGAAACCGGGTCTGCACGCGGGGCTCGCCGCCGGCGATGGATTTCTCGATGATCTCTTCTATGAAGTTCAGCTTTTCTGTGCTTTCCATGCTCTTACGTTTTTATATATCATGCAAATATAGGGCTTTTTGTATGTACCTGCACCGCACTGTCGCTTTTTGTAAAAAAGCGGCGCCAAAAACTTTTGGGCAAAACTCGCGTCTCGCATGACTGAGCGTGCTCCGCCCTTTTGGGCGGGCGGAGCGGGGATGTGATTACCCTTATGCGCCTCCGCTGGTTCCGGGCTGAAAACACGTCGGGTCTCCGGAGCGACGGACCGCGCCGAGTCGAAAATTTTCCCGGCAAAAGCCGTAGCTTTGCCGAATAAAAACGGCAGAAAAATGAAAAAGACGACCATCGAACTGGAGAATATGGAATTTTACGCCTACCACGGGCATTACCGGGAGGAGCAGATCGTCGGCAACCGTTTCCGTGTAGACCTCAGTTTCGACGTGGACGGCGAGCAGGCTGCCCTGACCGACGAACTCGATACCACCGTCAGCTACCTCGACGTGTACCAGTGCGTGCGCGAGCAGATGGAGATCAAATCCCACCTGCTGGAACACGTTTCGCGACGCATAGTCGAAGCCCTCCGGGAGCGGTTCCCCGCCATCCTCGCCATGCGGCTGAAAGTATCCAAAATGACCCCCCCGTTAGGCGGTCAGGTTGAGAAAGTTAGCATCGTTGTCGAAGGGTAATCGTTTGCAGAACAGTGTATTAATTAAATGTTAATAAGTTTTTCAGCCAACGGATGCGGGGTCTGAAAAAGGGGTTACCTTTGTATAAAATTCAAAACATCACAGTCCCTTAATACATCATGCACGAACTCAAACAATACACCTACGAAGAGGCCGTGGCCGGCGCACGCGACTACTTCGACGGCGACGAACTGGCCGCCACCGTGTGGGTCACCAAGTATGCCCTGAAGGACTCGTTCGGGAAGATCTATGAAAAATCGCCCGAGCAGATGCACGAACGTATCGCCTCGGAACTGGCGCGAATCGAGAAGAAATATCCCAACCCGATGACCAAGGCCGAGATCCGGGAGCTGCTCGACGGTTTCAAATACGCCGTGCCGCAGGGCGGACCGATGACCGGTATCGGCAATGACTTGCAAATCGCTTCGATCTCGAACTGCTTCGTGATCGGCCATGAGAAGCCGGCGGATTCCTACGGCGGGATTATCCGTATCGACGAGGAGCAGGTGCAGCTGATGAAACGCCGGGGCGGGGTGGGTCACGACCTGTCGCATATCCGGCCGACAGGCTCCCCTGTGCTCAATTCCGCGTTGACCAGTACGGGGATCGTGCCGTTTATGGAACGGTATTCCAACTCGACACGCGAAGTGGCACAGGACGGACGCCGGGGGGCGCTGATGCTGTCGCTGTCGATCAGGCATCCCGACGCGGAACGCTTTATCGACGCCAAACTGGAACAGGGCAAAGTGACCGGGGCCAATGTCTCGATCAAGGTGGACGACGAGTTCATGCAGGCGGCCATCGACGGGAAACCGTACAAACAGCAGTTCCCGATCGACTCCCGAAACCCGATGTTCTCGGGCGAGATCGACGCGGCGGCGCTGTGGAAAAAGATCGTGCACAACGCCTGGAAATCGGCCGAGCCGGGGGTGCTGTTTTGGGATACCGTTGTCCGCGAGTCGGTGCCGGACTGCTATGCCGACCTCGGTTTCCGGACCGTTTCGACCAACCCTTGTGGTGAGATCCCGCTCTGTCCGTACGACAGCTGCCGCCTGCTGGCACTGAACCTGTACAACTACGTGGACAAGCCCTTCACTAAAGAGGCTAAGTTCGATACCGCCAAGTTCAAGAAGCATGTACGCAAGGCGATGCGCATGATGGACGACATCATCGACATCGAACTGGAAAAAGTCGAGGCGATCATCGAAAAGATCAACAAAGACCCGGAAGACGCGGATATACGCCGGGTCGAGCGCGAGCTGTGGGAAAAGATTCGTCGCAAAGCCGTCATGGGGCGGCGCACCGGGCTGGGAATCACGGCCGAAGGCGATATGCTGGCGGCCTTGGGGCTGCAATACGGCACCGATAAGGCCACTGAATTTGCGGCGGAGTTACAGAAAACGCTGGCGGTAGAGGCATACCGCGCTTCGGTCGAGATGGCCGGGGAGCGCGGCGCGTTCGAGATGTACGACGCCAAACGGGAGGAGAATAACCCGATGATCCTGCGCATCAAAGAGGCCGACCCGAAGCTGTACGACCTGATGGTGAAGCAGGGGCGGCGTAACGTCGCTATGCTGACCATCGCCCCGACCGGGACCACATCGCTGATGACCCAGACCACGAGCGGTATCGAACCGGTGTTCCTGCCGGTCTACAAACGGCGGCGGAAAGTCAATCCGAGCGACAAGAGCGTCAATGTGACCTTTGTGGACGAGGTGGGGGATTCGTGGGAAGAATATAATGTGTACCACCACCATTTCCTGACTTGGGTCAAGGTCAACAAGGGGCTGACCGACGAGCAGATCAAGAAGCTCTCCGACAAGGAGGTCGACAAACTGGTGGCCGAATCGCCGTACCACAACGCCACGTCGAACGACATCGACTGGGTGGCCAAGGTCAAGATGCAGGGGGCGATGCAGAAATGGGTCGACCACTCGATTTCGGTGACGGTCAACCTGCCGAGCAACGTGAGCGAGGCGCTGGTGGACGAGGTCTACAAGACGGCATGGAAATCGGGCTGCAAAGGCGTGACGGTATACCGTGACGGCAGCCGCGCCGGAGTGTTGGTCAAGAAAGACAAGAAGAAAGAGGAGGACGGCATTCCCGCCAGCCGCCCGGTTTCGCTGGAAGCCGACGTCGTGCGGTTCAAGAACGGCCCGGAAGACTGGATCGCTTTCGTGGGACTGTACAACTACAAACCGTATGAAATCTTCACCGGTAAGGTGGACGAAGATGCGCTCTACTTCCCGAAGACGATCAAGAAAGGGAACATCATCAAGGTGATCGAGAAAGACGGTTCCAAACGGTACGATTTCCAGTACAAGGATAAGTACGGCTACGTGAATACGGTGGGGGGCATCTCGCGCCTGTTCGACGAGGAGTTCTGGAACTATGCCAAGCTGATCTCGGGAGTGCTTCGCACCGGGATGCCGCCGATCGACGTGGTGAACTTGGTATCGTCGCTGCGACTGGACAGCGATACGATCAACACGTGGAAAAACGGCGTGGCGCGGGCCCTGCACAAGTATATCCCGAACGGAACGAAGCCGAAGGGGGGGAAGAAGTGCCCGGAGTGCGGACAAGAGGCGCTGGTTTACCAGGAAGGTTGTCTGGTCTGCACCAACTGCGGCCACTCGAAGTGCGGTTGATCTGTGACTGCACCGTATAAACTATATCGGCCTGCCGGAACATTCCGGCAGGCCGATATGGTTTATATTCTGTTGAAGACCACGGTTGTTCCGGTGAACAGAAGGGCTGTCAGGCTTCCGGCGGCGAGCGGAGCGAGTCGCGCAGGCCGAACCGACACAGTGGTCGGGAGCAGTCTCCGGCCCTCGAAGCCGGAACGACAACACCGAGGTCAACTGCCCAGGGGCGTGCAACCTGGAGTAATTACAATCCATTCGGAGCGCCCGAGAAAGCCTTGTCGGCAACGGTTAAAGCCTGTGATTCGGTGGCACCTGCGTCACTCCGGCTTGTTTAGCTTGCGCTAAACGAAGCCGAATCGCCCTCTAAACAAGCGGAATTTTCGATAACCGGGAGGTCTGCTCCGGCATCGCCGCGAGCACACCGCGAGGGATGAAACTGCCATATGCCGGGCGGCGGGGAGAAACCGGTCACGGTACGCACGGGGAAGACCGAAGGTCAACGCGGAGCCGACAAAACGACAGTACCCTCAAACATGAAGAATGAGGGTACTGGCATAAAGAATAATGATACTGAAAAAGCGGTCGGTTATTGCCGTGTCACCGGCCGGAGCACGAAGTCGAACTCATAGTCTCCGTACGGCAAGAGATACTCCCGCAGCGGCCATGCCCCCCAACTGTTCTCGCACCCGAGCCCCATCTGCTTCGAGGCGATATTGAGCGTCACGAAGTCGCGCTTCACCAGCGAGCCTGAATGGCTTTGGCGCTTTGCAGGCCCGTCGTCCAGGTCGTCCATCGCGTACGGCAGCGCCGACGCCTCGAACGGCGCGTCCGACTCGATCAGGAAGCCGATCCCGTCCGGATTCGTCAGTTTCCACCACCGCAGGTCGCTCTTGTTGCCGCTCTCCTGCGGGCGGATGTAGCCCCAGTATTGGTCGTCCACCGACTGCGTGTAGCGGCCGATCCTGGCTGCCCCCTGCCGGTCGATATAATTCTCCCACGGCCCGCGCCCGTAAAAATCGATCGCCCGGAACGCCTTCGGCATCGTCAGCTCCATCCCGAAACGGAACAGGTCCGGCATCTTCTCCTTCGTCGGGTCGGTGGTCAGCTTCTGGCTCACCCCGATCTCGCCCGCGCCGTTGATCGTGCAGTCGATGGTCA
>CAZAPI010000041.1:0-11739 GCA_964486945.1 uncultured Rikenella sp.
ATCCTTGGGGGCGTGGGATTTCGAACAGCGGGCCAAGCAGATCCTGACCCGGTTGAACATCACCGATCTCGAACAGAAAGTCGAAACCCTGTCGGGCGGCCAGCTCAAACGCGTGGCGCTGGCGGCGGCGCTGATCGTGGAGCCGGACCTGCTGATCCTCGACGAACCGACCAACCACCTCGACATGGAGATGACCGAGTGGCTGGAAGAGTATCTTGCCGGGCGGCGGATGAGCCTGCTGATGGTGACCCACGACCGTTATTTCCTCGACCGCGTCTGCAACGAGATCATCGAGATCGACAACCGTCAGATTTACAATTACAAAGGCAATTACAGCTACTACCTCGAAAAGCGGCAGGAGCGGATCGACGCCGCGGACGCGACGGTTTCGCGGATGAAAAACCTCTATCGGCGGGAACTGGAGTGGATACGCCGCACCCCGTCGGCGCGGTCGGGCAAGGCGAAATACCGGATCGACGCGTTCGAGGAGATCAAAGAGAAAGCCCACATGAGGCGAAGCGAGGGAACGGTGCAGCCGGACGTACAGCAGACCTATATCGGCAAGAAGATTTTCGAGGTGGAACATCTCTGCAAGCGGTTCGGCGACCGCGTGATCCTGAACGATTTCAGTTATCTGTTCTCTCGGTACGAGAAGATGGGGATCGTGGGGAACAACGGAACGGGCAAGTCGACCTTTATCAAAATGCTGTTAGGGCTGGAGCCGGCGGACAGCGGGATGATCGACATCGGCGAGACGGTGCGGTTCGGCTATTACAGCCAGCAGGGGCTGGAGTTCGACCCCGAAGCGCGGGTGATCGACGTGATTACGGCCATTTCGGAAAACATCACGATGAGCGACGGCAAGCAGATCAACGCCTCGCAACTCCTGACGCGTTTCCTCTTTTCGCCGCAGTCGCAGTACGACTATGTGGCGAAGCTGAGCGGGGGCGAGCGGCGCAGGCTCTACCTCTGCACGATCCTGATGGCGAATCCGAATTTCCTGGTGCTGGACGAGCCGACCAATGACCTGGATATCCAGACGCTCAATATCTTGGAGGAGTATCTGGCGGCCTTTCCGGGCTGCCTGATCGTGGTGTCGCACGACCGTTATTTTATGGACAAGGTGGCTGACCACCTGTTGGTTTTCAACGGGGGCGGGAATATCAAGGATTTCCCGGGCAGCTACACGGACTACCGCGAGTGGCGCAAGGAACAGGATGTCCTCGCAGCATCCCAAACCTCTGCACCTGCAAAATCGACTGCCGCCGTACCCGAGAAGCCCAAGGAACGGGTCAAAGGCAAGCTGTCGTTCAACGAAAAGCGGGAGTTCGAGCAGTTAGGAACGGAGATCCCGAATCTGGAGGCGGAAAAAGCGGCCTTAGAGACGGAGATGAGCAGCGGCACACTCTCCACGGAGGAGCTGATCGCCAAGTCGGAACGCATCGCAGCGCTGATCGACGAGATCGACACCAAGTCGATGCGCTGGCTCGAACTCTCGGAATTGTAAACCGTTCATTTATCGCTACCCGCACCGCACTGTCGCTTTTCTGAAGAAAAGCTCCGCAAAAGAATTTCGCGAATGCTGCGCATCCTAAATCTGCCGGGGTCGAGTGTCATCGGGTCGGGACTTTCCAACGAGTGCGCTTTAAAGCGGTTGCTACTTTAGCGCACCGTTGGAAAGCCCGGCCCGAACGAACCAAGGCCGGACAGCCCGGATTAGCGAAGCTCTGGAAAGTTCCTTTGATTCTTTCCTTTCAACCGACGCTGCCAGCGAGGGCAAAGCGGGCTTGCACGCTCTGCCGAGCGGCGAGGAGGAAGACCGAAGGTCAACAAAGAACAGTCACACACGGCACAGGGCAAAATAACCCTACGCTTTAGAACAATCCCGAGATATTGCCCTCGTCGTCGATGTCGATATGCTCCGCCGCCGGCTCTTCCGGCAGACCCGGCATGCGCATGATCTCGCCCGTGATCGGGACCAGGAAACCCGCCCCGGCAGCAACCTCGATGTCCCGCACCGTGATTACGAAATCCTTCGGCCGCCCCAGCAGCGCCGGATTGTCCGACAGCGACTTCTGCGTCTTGGCCATACAGATCGCCAGGCCCTCCAGCCCCAGATCCGAAATGCGCTTCAAAGCATTCTTCGCCTTCGAGGTATAATCCACCGCCTCGGCCCCGTAGATGTTCTTCGCAATCGTCTCCACCTTCTTCTCCACCGGCTCGTCCAGCGGATAAAGCGGTTTGAACTGCGGACAGCAACAATCCGCCGCCGTCACCACCAACTTCGCCAACTCCTCAGTTCCGGCTCCGCCCTGCCCCCACACGTCCGCCACCGCACACGGCACACCGCGCATCGTGCAGTAATCCTTGATGAACTGCAACTCCTCCTCGCTGTCCGTCGCGAACTTGTTGATCGCCACCACCGGCGACAGGTTGAACATGCCGATACTCTCGATATGTTTCTGCAAATTGACGATCCCCCGCTCCAGCGCCTCCACATTCGGCGTTTTCAGCTCTTTCAGCGCCTGGCCCCCGTGGTACTTCAGCGCACGCACCGTCGCCACCAACACCACCACGTTCGGCGACAGCCCCGCCGCACGGCACTTGATGTCGAGGAACTTCTCCGCCCCCAGGTCGAATCCGAAACCCGCCTCCGTCACCGTATAGTCCGTCAGCGACAGCGACATTTCAGTAGCCACCACCGTATTGGTTCCCTGCGCAATATTGGCGAACGGGCCGCCGTGGATCAGCGCCGGCGTCCCCTCGATCGTCTGCACCAGATTCGGCTTGATCGCATCCTTGAGCAGCGCCGCCATCGCCCCCTCCGCATGCAGGTCGCGGGCATAGATCGGCCGCTTGTCATAGGTAAATCCCACGAAAATATTGCCCAGCCGACGTTTCAGATCCGAGATGCTCGTCGCCAGACAGAGGATCGCCATCACCTCGGAAGCCGCCGTAATGTCGAACCCTGTTTCACGCGGCACGCCCGACCCCGTGCCTCCGAGCCCCGCCACCAGATTGCGCAGCGAGCGCTCGTTCATATCCATCACCCGCTTCCACGAGATCGTGCGCGGGTCCAGCCCCAGTGAACGGGTCTTGCTCTGTATGTTGTTGTCGATCAAAGCCGCCAGCAGGTTGTGCGCCTTCTCGACCGCCGCAAAGTCACCCGTGAAATGGAGGTTGATATCCTCCATCGGCAGCACCTGCGACATGCCGCCCCCCGTAGCGCCCCCTTTAAGGCCGAACACCGGCCCCAGCGACGGCTCGCGCAGTACCACGCACGACCGTTTGCCGATCCGGTTCAGCGCCTGCGAAAGGCCGATGGAAACGGTGGTCTTCCCCTCTCCCGCCGGGGTAGGCGAAATGGCCGAAACGAGGATCAGTTTCGACCGATGCGTCCGTTCGCGGTCGATATAAGAGAGCGGCACCTTGGCCTTGTATTTTCCGTACAGTTCGAGGTCGTCGGGATCGATGCCCAACTGTTCGGCCACCTGCACGACCGGTTTCATTTTCACCGAGCGGGCGATTTCGATATCTGTCTTCATAGCGTATGATGGTTTGGAATTGATAATCCGATACTGTTTCGCTAATCAAATATAATACTTTTTTTATATTTTAGTGGTTTAATTCAGAGAAGGGATTTTCCATGAAGATACGCATACTGGGCCCGGCGCACCCGTACCGGGGGGGTATCGCCAAATTCGACGAGATGCTGGCCGCTGCTTTCGGACGCGAGGGACACGACGTGAAAATCATCAGCTTCACGCTGCAATACCCGTCATTCCTCTTTCCGGGACGGACGCAATACACCCGGATGGCGCCGCCGGAGGGGATCGTCATCGAGCGATGCATCAACTCGGTGAACCCGCTGAACTGGCCGGTCGTCGGGCGCGAGATTGCGCGGGAAGAGCCTGAGCTGGTGATTCCGCGCTTCTGGATGCCATTCATGGGGCCGTCGCTGGGGACTATCGTCCGGACAATCGGGCACCGCTCCCCCCACACCCGCATCATCGCGCTGGCGGACAATATCGTGCCGCACGAACACCGGCCGGGAGACAGACCGCTGACCGACTATTTCCTGCGACAGACCGATGCCGTGATCTATATGTCGGACGAAGTGGGGCGCGACCTCGATTCGTTCGAATACAAGGGATTGCGGACCATGTCGCCGCACCCGATCTATGACACTTACGGGACGCCGGTTGTCAAAGCGGAAGCCTGTGCGGCCCTCGGATTGGACCCCGAGTCGAGCTATGTCCTGTTTTTCGGATTTATCCGGGACTACAAAGGGCTCGACCTCTTGCTGGAGGCGTGGGCCATGCTCAAAGCCCAGGGCTTCACGACGGGCCGCAAACTGCTGATCGGCGGCGAATACTACGGGAACAAGGAGAAATACGACACCCTGATCGAGGGGCTGGGTTTGGCGGACAACGTGATCGTCCACGACCGGTATATCGACGAGAACCAGGTGCGCAACTACTTCGGGGCAGCGGATCTGGTGGTGCAACCCTATAAGAGCGCGACACAGAGCGGCGTGACGCAGGTGGCCTACCATTTCGGGGTGCCGATGGTGGTCACCCGCGTAGGCGGCCTGCCGGAGATCGTGCCGGACGGCCGGGTGGGATACGTGGTCGACGTCGCCCCGTCCGCCATCGCAGAGGCCATTGCCCGGTTTTACGACGAGAACAAAGCAGAGGTGTTCCGCGCCAATATCGCGACCGAGAAAGAACGCTTCAGCTGGTCGGCATTGACCGATACTTTTATACGCCTGTGCGGCGAGATCAATAAATAACAGATTATCAATGAAATACCTCAAAATTACATTCGCATTCTTCGCCCTTTTGCTGACGGGGCTCTCCGTAGCCGGAGCCACGGAGCTGTATGACAAGCTGATCGCCCTGAAAGGGGTGGTTTCGGTCGAGGAACTGGACAAAGGCTTTTTCGAGGAGCGGTACGTGGTGATGTTCGACCAGCCGCTCGACCACAAGAACCCGTCCAAAGGACATTTCGAGCAACGTTTCGTGGTAGCCCATTCGGGTTTCGACCGGCCGACGGTTATCGTGACAGAGGGCTACGGCGGGGCGCGTGCGCTGAACCCGCGCTACCGCGAAGAGCTGTCGGCGCGTCTGGGCGCGAACCAGGTTTTTGTGGAGCACCGCTATTTCGGCGAATCCACACCCAAACCGCACAACTGGGACTACCTGAACGCCGAGAATGCGGCGGGAGACCTGCACGCGGTGCGGCAGGCGCTCGACGAAATCTACCCCGAAAAATGGATCGGCACCGGAGTCAGCAAAGGGGGCGAGAACGCGCTGATCTACCGGATGTACTACCCGCAGGACGTGGATGTAACGGTGGCTTACGTGGGGCCGGTATGCTTCGGAATCGAGGACGGGCGGCACGAGCCTTTCCTCGAACAGGTGGGAACGGCGGAAGAACGGGCCGCGATCCGCGAATACCAGACCGAACTGCTCAAGCGGCGCAAAGAGCTGGTGCCGATGTTCGACGAATACTGCAAATCGAAGGACTATAAATTCCGGACCGACATCGACGAGATTTTCGACCTTTGCGTACTGGAATACCCCTTTTCAATCTGGCAGTGGGGGACGGCGGTGAGCGTGATCCCGGCGTCGGACTCGCCGCACCAGGAGTTGCTGGATCACCTGACGGCGACCGTTTCACCGGACTATTTCGCCATCAGCGACGAACCGTCGTTCTTCGTGCAGGCACAGCGGGAATTGGGCTACTACGGTTATGACACCGCGCCGTTCGAGGGGTTGCTCTCGATCAAGAGCGCCAAGGGCTACCTGCCGAGGATCCTGTTGCCGGACGATGCCAGGCGCATCCGGTTCAGCGACGCCTTGTCGCGCAAGATCACGGCTTTCTATAAGGCCAACGACCCGAAAGTGATCTGCATCTACGGACAGAACGACCCGTGGAGCGCGGCGATGCTCGACCCGGCGGCGTTCGAGGGGAAACAGAACATGAAGCTGATCGTGGAGCCGGGCGGCAGCCACCGCGCGCGGATCAAGACGCAGGACGACGTGGTGCAGGGACAGATCTGGAAAACCATCGAAGGCTGGCTCTTCGGGATTTAAAGGATTTCCCGGAGCCACCCTGGCCAAGCAAAGTCTCCGCGACAGCAGGCGGGCCGGACAACTCCAGCCGAGAGTTTGCATCGCATTAACGAGAGACCGGCAATCTCAGGGTAATTACAGCCCAGACACTCGGCACGAGCACGCGCACCGGGTCCGAAATAGCAAAAACGAACTGATCTAAATCAATCGCAAAACGATGAACTACATCGAATACAACATCAACGTACCGAATGCGGAAGTGGGCGAGATCGTGGTAGCCGAGCTGGCCGAGCTGGGTTTCGACAGCTTTTCGGACTACCTGCCCGACGGTTTTATGCCCGGTGCAGGGAGCGTAAAGTGCTACATCCCCGCAGCGGCGGAGGCCGAAAGAACCAACCATACCCGCATCCAGAACTTCCTGTACGACGAAGGATATCCCTATGAACGGCAGGAGATCGAGCAACAGAACTGGAACGCGGAGTGGGAATCGCACTTCGAACCGATCGACATACCGGGCGGACAGTGTTACATCCGCGCGCCGTTCCATCCGGCCAAGGCGGGAGTGAAGCACGAAATCGTGATTATGCCCAAAATGTCGTTCGGCACGGGGCACCATGCCACGACCTATCTGATGGCCGAACAGATGCTGGCGATGGATTTCAGCGGCGCTTCGGTGCTGGATATGGGCAGCGGGACCGGCATACTCGCCATACTGGCGGCCCAACGCGGAGCAGTGGTGGTCGATGCCGTGGACATCGACGAATGGGCCTATGAAAACTGTCTGGAGAACATACAGACCAACGGCGTGCAGACAGTGGTATGCCCGATACTCGGCGACATCTCGGCCATAAAAGGGAAAGTGTACGACTATATTTTGGCCAACATCAACCGGAACATCCTGTTGACCGACATGGAGCAGTATGCGGCCTCATTGCGCAAGGAAGGCCTGTTGCTGGTGAGCGGCATCCTCGACCTCGACGCAGATGCCGTCATCGGACATGCAGCGAAACTGGGACTGGTCCAAACGGCGACCAACCACCGCGACGGCTGGGCGCAGATCACCTTCCAAAAAGCTTAACACCCGATAGGCATGCTATTGCAAGACAACCGCATACAACTGCGGGCCATGGAGCCGGAAGATTGCGGGGCCATGTACCGCTGGGAGAACGACACCTCGTTGTGGAGTTTGGGGGACACGACCCGGCCCTTCTCGCGCGAAGCCTTGCAGGAATTTATCGCCGGCGCATCGCAGGATATCTACGCCGCGCGGCAAGTGCGGCTGATAATTGCGCCCCGTTCATCGGGGGTGGCGGTGGGTTGCGTGGATCTATTCGACTTCGATCCGCTCCACAGGCGCGCGGGAGTGGGAATACTCATTTACGAACCCACCGACCGGCAGCAAGGATACGCGCAGGCCGCCTTGCGGCTGGTCTCGGAATACGCTTTCAGGCATTTGGACATGCGCCAGCTGTGGGCCGACATTCCGGTATCGAACACGGCGAGCCTCAGGCTGTTCGAACGGGCCGGATTCAGCGGGACCGCTATTAAAAAAGCATGGGCGCGCACGCCGGACGGAACCGCTTACGAAGACACCCGCTTTGTCCAGTTGTTCCGCTGAACAGAACGATAACAGCCAACTTGACCATAAACATGAAATTCAAACACCTCTGCCTGACCGCCCTGATGGGGCTGAGTATGCTCCCAGCCGGGGCGCAGACGCTTCCGCTGCGGCCCAAGCTCGAAAACCCGGGATCGTTCTCGATGATCCTGCTTCCCGACCCGCAGAACTACACCAAATTCGACGCCAACCAACCGATCTTCGAACTGATGACCGCCTGGTGCGCGAACAACGCCGACTCGCTCAAAATCAAAGCCGTGCTCTGTACCGGCGATCTCGTGGAACAGAACGAAACCCGCATCCCGGACGGCATGAACGGCAACCAGACCAGCGAAGAACAGTGGCAGGCAGTATCGCGCGCGTTCGAGCGGCTGGACAACAGGCTGCCCTACGTGCTCTGCACCGGTAACCACGACTACGGCTACTACCGCTCCGAAAACCGGCTGAGCCGCTTCCCGCACTACTTTCCCAGCGAACGGAACCCGCTGTGGCGCAAGTCGCTGGTCTCGACCGGCCTGAATTACCGAGACCTCCCGACGCTGGAGAATGCCGCCTACGAGTTCGAAAACGACACGTGGGGCAAACTGCTGGTCGTTTCGCTGGAATTCGCCCCACGCGACGAAGCGATCGAATGGGCGAGAACATTGGTCGCCCGACCGGAGTACAAAGACCACAAAGTGATCCTGCTGACCCACTCCTACCTCTCGTTGGCCGCCAAACACATCGAAAAAGAGGGCTACCGCGTCTCGCCGGCCAACTACGGCAAAACGATCTTCGACAAGCTGGTCGCACCCTCGTCGAACATACGGCTGGTGCTGTGCGGACACGAGTGCGCCATCAGCGACTACGAAGGCAACGTCAGCTTCCGCACCGACCGCAACGCAGCGGGCAAAACGGTGGCTCAGATGATGTTCAACGCCCAGACGGCCGATAACCAGTGGCACGGAAACGGCGGCGACGGCTGGCTGCGTATCCTGGAATTCATGCCGGACGGGAAGACTATAAAAGTGCGCACCTTCTCGCCTCTGTTCGCCGTTTCGGCGCAGACCTGCGACAAGGCATGGCGCACCGCACCGTATGACCAGTTCGAAATAGTCCTCGATTAGCCCCCTATGATGTCACAGGAAGAACTGCTCGGCCGGATCGAACAACTCGAAGCTGAAAACCGCCGCCTGCGCGAACGCGAGACGGACAGCGTCCGCACGCTGCATACCCTTGTCCGCAAGCTCCCGGCCCCCTCGGCCGCCGTGGGACCGGGGATGAACATCCTGCAGGCCAACGCGGCATTTATCCGGCTCGGAGGCTACCGGGCCGCACAGCTCGCCGAGAACGCCCCAGCACTGGCCGGAGTGCCCCTGAACGCCATCCTGCCACAGGAGATATGCACCGTTGCGGAGACCGTCCACACGTCGGGCGAAGATACCGAACGGGAAGACATCATGCTGGACAGGGTGCCCTACACCCTGTCGGTTTACAGCATCCGGCGCGGCGAATTGAGCATCGTCCTGCTGCGCAACCTGGCCGATCCCGACATACAGGTCGAGGAGCTGACGGCCCGGCTCCAGCAAACCGCCGACCGCAATATCCGGATGATCCAGCAGATCGCGTTCCTGCTCGGCGAAGAGGTCTCCGAAAGCGCCAAAACCATCGGCTCCGTGATCCGCGCATTGCAGGGCTCCGGGGAAAAAGAGGACTCGCGATGAAAACCTCCGGCTTTTTTGTCGAAACCGCCTGCAAACAAGCCTGCTGCGGGAACAACGCCCCCTGCGGCGACAGTTTCCTGCAACAGCAGTTCCCGGCCCACGGGCATACCGTGCTGGTGCTCTCCGACGGCATGGGCCACGGAGTGAAGGCCCACCTGCTCTCCACCCTGACCGCCTCCATCTTCATGGGGATGGCCGGAGCGCCGCAATCCATCGAAGAGACGGCGCGGACCGTGATGCAGACCCTGCCGGTATGCAGCGTACGGAAAATCAGCTACTCCACTTTCACCCTCGTAGACATCGACCATCGCAGCGGCACCGTTCGGCTGATCGAATACGACAATCCGCAAGCTTTCATCTTCCGGGGAACGGAGCCTTTGCAGGTCGAACGGCAGGCGCATCCTTATGCCAACCCGCAGACCGGAAAGACACAGACCTTCCACACCGGCAGTTTCACGATGCGCTGCGGCGACCGGATCGTGCTGGCCACCGACGGCGTGACGCAGAGCGGGCTGGGCACCGACCGCTACCCTTTCGGCTGGGGCCGCGACAACGTTCAGGCTTTCCTGAACGACCGGCTGCACAGCGAGCCGGACATGCCCTCGGCGACGCTGGCACAGCGGTTGCTGAACCAGTCCGTGGAGCACGACGACGGCACGCCGCATGACGACATCAGCTGCGTGGCCGTACATATCCGGGAACCGCGCAAGGCGATATTGTGTTCGTGCCCGCCCTCAATGACCTCGGACAGCGCGCTGCTTGCCGACCGGCTGCGGAATTTCGACGGGCGGAAGATTGTCTGCGGCCACCTGCTTGCCCGGCAGATCGCCGGATACTGGGGCACCGGGCTGCGGCGACAACTCACCTCCACCGATCCCGAACTGCCGCCGCAATGGGAGATCGACGGCCTCGACCTGGTGACCGAAGGGCTGCTCACGCTGAGCAAAACGCTGGAAATACTGGAAAACTACCCCGAGATGCCGACCGGACGGGGGCCGGCCTACCACATCTGCGAACTGCTGCTCGCCTCCGACCGGATCGAGATGATCGTGGGCATGCGCAAGAGCAACACGGCGGCAGCGGATGCCGAAACGCTGATCCTGCGGCGCAAGGTGCTGGGGGCTATCGCCCGCACACTGGAAACTCGTTTCGCCAAGCAAGTCATCACCACCTATCTGTAACCTACGCGTATGTGGAAATTCTACGCCCTGCTTTCGGCCGTTTTCGCCGCCCTGACCGCCATACTGGCCAAAGTCGGTGTCAAGGGGGTCAACTCCAACCTGGCTACGGCGATCCGAACGGCTGTTATCCTGCTGATAACCTGGGGTATCGTCATCTTTTCCGGGCACCTGCGGGAAGTCAAAGTCCTGTCAAGACACAACCTGCTGTTCCTCGTGCTTTCGGGAGTGGCCACGGGACTCTCGTGGCTCTTCTATTTCAAAGCCTTGCAGGAGGGGGACGCTTCCAAAGTGGCGCCGATCGACAAACTCAGCGTAGCGATCACCATTATCCTCGGGATCGTCGTACTCGGCGAACCGGCCGACCCGAAAACGCTCGTCGGCGGCGCGCTGATCGTCGCCGGGTCGATCGTCATTATCCTATAAGATACAACGGGAGCCGTTCGCGGCAATCCGCAAACGGCTCCCTATCTCCGGCCGCAGCCGGAAATACTTTACGTAGTACGCTTAGGTCTTCCGATGAGCGATACGATCCAGAGCAGGACGATAGCGCCGACCAAAGCAGTTAGCAGGCTGCCCAGCGTACCGACCGGAACGAGGCCGAAAAGGCTGAAAAGCCATCCACCCAGCACCCCGCCGATGATGCCGATAATAATGTTCAGCAGCAGACCCGAGCCGCTGCCTTTCATGATAAGGCTGCCGAGCCACCCGGCTATCAGTCCGATAAGAATAAACCATAAAAAATACATAAGGCTATAAATTTAAAGTTTAACCTATTTTATCTTCGAAAGAGATTATATTTCAACAACCGTGCCGTATCCGATCCGCCCTACGGTTTTTCATTCCCATGTAGGAGGCTGTTCTTTTTAACTCCGCTCCGTTCGTTTTCTTCCTTGCGCCTCGGCCATGACTTTCGGTCTTCCTCCTCCTTGCCGGGTAGAGGCCGCAAGCTCAGGCAAGGAGCATCGGTTGTAAAAAGCAGATCCGTCTGGCTTTCCGGGCTATAAGCGGCACCGCTGGCTCCGGCCGCACGAAAGCAGGTTGTAAAACCGTACTTTTAAAATGTCAGCGATACGCAGTACGCCCGCCAGGCGTGGCAGCCGTCGGCTGTTTTGTCGGGGTCTGCGCAGCCCTAATTAAACGCGCCCGCGCGGCAGCGCAGT
>CAZAPI010000042.1:0-11626 GCA_964486945.1 uncultured Rikenella sp.
TTCGGCACGTGCCCCGGTATAGTTGTCTGCAACCGCATTCGTTTGGTCGAAACGTAACCGGGACGGTGTCG
Source organism: uncultured Rikenella sp. (assembly GCA_964486945.1). Classification (GTDB taxonomy): domain Bacteria; phylum Bacteroidota; class Bacteroidia; order Bacteroidales; family Rikenellaceae; genus Rikenella. Next base: position 72 of record CAZAPI010000042.1, read on the forward strand.
AATCTGAAGTCGAATATCCCATGCCCGAGAAATTGATGCCTCCTTGCGTGCTCAATGTCCGCAGGGACCGTTCCGCCATAAGCCGCCTCGTTCCGGGAACGTCCCGGCAAAGCAGCGCTGTTCCACCGGCCGTTTTCTACTGTGAGTTGATCCCCATGGACTTAGAATTTCCCGCACCGCTCAGCGGCACCCGCCTCTCTGCCGGGCAGGGGGGCGAAAAGGGTCTTTGCCGTGTCCCGCCAAAGCGCATCGTTCTGCGGGAAAGTCCAGCCCCCCTCCTGCGGGCTCCCGAAATGGAAACCGGAGAGGTTGCGGGTCGCGGCGCATCGGGCGATAACTTCCCGGCCGGCAGGGTTTTCCTGTCATTAAAACCCCTCTGCGCATGCCTCCGATCCGGTAAAAATGTGTACTTTTGCCTCGTAAATAGTTAATATTTATCGGATAATCCCTCGTCTATGACTCCGCTTACCATCGTTTGGGACGCCAATCCCGTCGCCTTTTCCATCGGTTCGCTCGAAATAGCCTGGTACGGTATATTGTGGGCCGTAGCTTTGCTGGTCGCCCTGTGGATATTCGCCCGGATGGTCGAACGCGAAGGGCTCGATCCCCGGCTGGTGGATTCCGGTTTCCTGTACGGCGTTCTGGCCACCATTATCGGGGCGCGGCTGGGGCACTGCCTGTTCTATGAGCCGCAGGAATACTTCCTGCATCCGTTCATGTCGGATTTCCCGTGGATCAAGATTCTCGACATCCGCGGCGGGGGGCTGGCCAGCCACGGGGCGGCCATCGGGCTGCTGGTGGGGCTGTGGCTCTTTGCGCGCAAGTGGAAATTCCCTTATATCTGGATACTCGACCGCGTGGCGGTGATGGTGCCGCTGTGCGGTGCGCTGGTGCGGCTGGGGAACCTGATGAATTCCGAAATTTACGGCGAGCCGACCTCCCTGCCGTGGGGCTTCGTCTTCAGGCGGGTGGGGGAGACCGTGCCGATGCACCCGACCCAGATATACGAGGCGCTGGCTTATCTGGCGATCTTTTTCCTGCTGGCGCACCTCTACTGGCGCACGAAGCTGGCCGCTCAGAAGCGGGGGGTGATCTTCGGCCTGTTCCTGATCCTGCTGTTCGCCGTGCGGTTCCTGATCGAGTCGATCAAGCTGCCGCAGGAGGCGTGGGAGCAGACGATGGTCCTGAACATGGGGCAGCTGCTCAGCATCCCGTTCATTATTGCGGGCGGTGCGATCCTGCTGTGGGCCCTGCGGCGTCCGGCCCAGCCGTACGAGAGCATGCCGCTGGCGAAAAACGCCCCGAAGAATATTCATGAAAAACGTAAATAACTATGCGACTTCTGCTTATCAGCAATTCGACCAACGCAGGCGAAGCCTACCTGGAATACCCGAAACAGAATATCGCCGATTTTCTGGCGGCCTCTTCCACCGCGGGTCCTCGTGTGGATACGGTGCTGTTCGTGCCGTATGCGGCGGTAACGTTCAGCTATGACGACTATCAGGCCAAGGTGGCGGCGCGGTTCGCGGAGTTCGGGGTGAAGGTCGACTCGGTGCATCGTTATGAAAATCCGGCCGAGGCGGTGCGTAAGGCGCAGGCGATCGTGGTCGGCGGAGGCAATACGTTCCACCTGGCCAAGGCGATGCAGGAACAGGGGCTTTACGAGCCGATCCGCGAGGCGGTGATCGACCGCGGTGTGCCGTATATAGGCTGGAGCGCGGGCTCGAACATGAGCTGCCCGACGATCTGCACGACCAACGATATGCCGATCGTGGAGCCGCTGTCTTTCAAGGCGCTGAACCTCGTTCCGTTCCAGATCAACCCGCACTACCTGGACGCTCATCCGGACGGCCATGCGGGCGAGACGCGGGAGATGCGGATCGAGGAGTATATCGCGGCGAACAAGGGGATGAATGTGGCGGGACTGCGCGAGGGGTGCATGCTGCTGGTCGAGGGGGAGAAGATGTCGCTGATCGGCCGGCGGCCGCTGCGGCTGTTCCGGTACGGACAGCCGCAGCGCGAACTTACAGCGGCCGCCGACCTGTCGTTTTTATTGTAGGTTTTATTGTTCTGTACCCGCATCGCACTGTCGCTTTTCTGAAGAAAAGCTCCGCAAAAGACTTTCGCGGATGCTGGCGCATCCTAAATCTATCACAGCCTTAGCTTTTGGAGTGCGGTGAACGGCGGCCAAAAGGTTGTTGTTGCTTCAAGGCCGCCGCTCCCGCACCCCAAAGAATGAGGACTTCGGCAGACTGAGGAGTAGCGTAGCTATCTCAAAAGTTCTTTGGGTCCCTTTCTTGAAAGAAAGGGACGGTACCAGGCGGCACAGTGTAATAAAACCTACGATAAAATGGCAGAACATATCGACACAGGATTGCGGGGCGAGGAGTTGGCGGCGGACTATCTGTCCGCCTGCGGGTGGCAGGTCTTAGGGCGCAGGTGGCGTGACGGCGGAACCGGGGGATCCGGGACAGACATCGACATTATCGCCCGCTCGCCCGATGGAGTCTATCACTTCGTCGAAGTCAAGACCCGCACACGCTCGGTTTTCCGGCATGGGGACTTTTCGCCCGAGGCCGCGGTGACAGCCGGCAAAGCGCAGCGAATGTTGCAGGCCGCCGAACGGTATATGGGCACACAGAGCCTCGGCGGCGAGATCGCCGTGGATCTGGTTGCAGTGGTCCTGGAGAGCAGAACCGGCGAACCGGAAGTACGTTATTATCCGGACATCGTGCGGTAACGGGGAAAAGTCAGGACGGGTGTCGAAAAAAGAGCCCGTTTTGCAATCGATATAAAAATGTTATCTTTGAAAATCTGCGTTTCCCGGAAATAATCGGAAAATCGGGACAGACAAAACGAAAACAACTCAATTCCATGATGAGCGAAAATACACGACAGACACCCGACATGCTTTTCGAAGTAAGCTGGGAAGTATGTAACAAGATCGGCGGCATTCACACCGTCGTAGGGACCAAAGCGCTGACCGCCATCGAGCAGTTCGGCGACGACCGCTACATCGTTATCGGGCCCGACCTGACCCGCGAGAACGACAATCCCGAGTTCGAAGAGGACCCCAACCTGCTCAAAGCATGGCGCCAGATCGCCTATGCCGAAGGGCTGCGTATCCGCGTCGGGCGCTGGAAAACCGTCAAGGGAACCCCTGTCGCCGTGCTGGTCAACTTCTCGGCCATCATGGGCCAGAAAGACCAGATACTGACCAAACTTTGGGAAGACTACAAAGTGGACTCCATCAGCGGACAGTGGGACTATGTCGAGCCCGTCCTGTTCGGCTGGGCCGCCGGGAAAGTGATCGAAAGCTACGTCAAGTACCACAACGAACCCGGCAAACACGCCGCGGCCCATTTTCACGAATGGATGACCGCCAGCGGCGGCCTCTACCTCCAGAAAGAGCGCCCCTCGATCGCTACGGTCTTCACGACCCACGCCACCGTCATCGGGCGGTCGATCGCCGGCAACGGCCTGCCCCTTTACAGCGGGCTGGATGCTTTCAGCGGGGACGACCTGGCACGGCAGTTCGGCGTGACCGCCAAACACTCCATCGAAAAGATCGCCGCGCATAACATGGACGCCTTCTCGACCGTCAGCGAGATCACCAAACGGGAGTGCAAAGCCCTGCTGGATGCCGACGTGTCGGTGGTGACCCCCAACGGATTCGAGGACGGATTCGTATGGCAGGGGCAGGAAGCCGAGGACAAGAAACGCCAGGCGCGCGACCTGATGATCCGCGTGGCCGAGGCCACACTCGGCATCCAGTTGCAGAACGACCCGCTGATCGTCTCGATCGGGGGACGCTACGAGTTCAAGAACAAAGGGATCGACGAATTCATCGACTCGCTGGGCGAACTGAACAACAACGACAGCTTGCAACGGGATATACTGGCCTATATCATGGTGCCGTGCTGGAACCACGGTCCGCGCCGGGACCTGCAAGGGATCCTCTCGGGCGGCAAAAAGGACTGCATGGACTCCGCCGGCTCCCAGAACACGACCCACTACCTCGGCGACCCGGACAACGACCCTGTGATGACCCATTTGCGCGCCCGCGGCCTGCTGGGCAAAGGCAACCGCGTGCACACCGTCTTCGTGCCGAGCTACCTGAACGGCGACGACGGCATCTTCGACAAAACCTATTACGAACTGCTGGCGGGGATGGACGTGACGGTTTTCCCGTCGTACTACGAACCGTGGGGCTACACCCCGCTGGAGAGCATCGCCTTCTCGGTGCCGACCGTGACCACCGACCTGGCCGGATTCGGCCTGTGGGTGCAGCAGCATTCGAAAGACGGCCACGAGGGCGTTACCGTCGTGCACCGCGACGACACCAACAGTCCGGAAGTGGTGGCGGCTATCGCACAAACCCTGACCGAATACGCCAATATGGGCGACGGCGATATGCAAAAACGCCGCGAATCGGCGCGGGAAATATCCAAGACCGCTTTGTGGTCGAACCTTTTCACCCACTACCTCGACCTCTACCAAGTCGCTTTGCAGGCAGCTTTGCGTCGCCGCACGCGTAGCTACACCGACGGCGGAGCAACCCATGAGCAGCTCAACTACATGCGCCAGCAGCTGTTGCTGGAGAGCAAACCGAACTGGACCCGGATGATGGTCGAAAGCTCGGTCCCCGAACGGCTGCACCCCCTCGAAGCATTGACCAAGAACCTCTGGTGGTCATGGTACGACCCGGCCCGACAGCTGTTCGAGTCGATCGACCCGGAGCTGTGGAATAAAGTGGACCGCAACCCGATCGACCTGATCGACCAGCTCAACCTCAAGAAACTGCGCGAGCTGGCCGAGAACGAGGAGTTCCTGGGGCGGATGGACGCGGTTTACGCCGAGTTCCAGAAATATATGGCGGTCAAGCCGAAAGACACCCAACCCAAGATCGCGTACTTTTCCATGGAGTACGGTCTGCACCATACGCTGAAGATCTATTCCGGCGGCTTGGGGATCCTGGCCGGGGACTACCTCAAGGAGTCTTCGGACAAGAACGTGCCGATGACCGCAGTGGGGCTGCTGTACCGATACGGATACTTTACCCAGCGGCTGTCGGCGGCGGGCGACCAGGAGGCGAGCTACGAACCGCAGGACTTCTTCAAACTGCCGATCAGCCCGGTGCGCAATGAGCAGGGGAACTGGAAGACCGTTACGGTCAACTTCCCGGGACGCAAAGTCATCGCCAGAATATGGAGGTGCGATGTGGGCCGGACCAAGCTCTACCTGATGGATACCGACCACGACCTGAACCAGCCGGAAGACCGCAGCGTGACGCACCACCTCTACGGCGGCGACTGGGAGAACCGCCTCAAACAGGAGTTCCTGCTGGGGATCGGCGGTATCCGTTTGTTGAACACGCTGGGAATCGAATCCGACATTTACCACTGCAACGAGGGGCATGCGGCCTTTATCGGGCTGGAGCGGGTGCATAACCTGATCTCCAGGTACGACCTGAGCTTCTCCGAAGCGATGGAATGCGTGCGCTCGTCATCGCTGTTCACAACCCATACGCCGGTGCCGGCGGGGCACGACGCCTTCCCGGAAGATATGATCCGGCAGTACATGTCGCACTATCCCGACCGGCTGAAGATCACTTGGGAACAGTTCATCAACCTTGGCAAGACCAATCCGAATGACCCGAACGAAAAGTTCTCGATGAGCGTGCTGGCCTCCAACATGTCGCAGGAAGTCAACGGAGTGAGCTGGCTGCACGGCGAGGTGAGCAAGGAGATCCTCAAAAACATATGGCCGGGCTACCTGCCCTGCGAGCTGCATATCGGTTACGTGACCAACGGCGTGCATTTCCCGACCTGGGCCGCGACCCGGTTGAAAGAGATGTATTACAACGCATTCGGAGAGTCGTTCCGGAACGGCGACTACTCGAAAGAAAACTGGGAGAAAGTCTACAACATCGACGACCGGACTTTGTGGGAAGCCAGATTATACCTCAAGGAGCGGCTGATGAAGAAGATACGCGCGCGCGTGGCCGATCCGGTGCAGTTCCGGTTCGACTCGCCGCGGCAGATCGTCCAGATACAGGAGTCCCTGAAAAACGACGTGCTGACCATCGGTTTCGCACGGCGTTTCGCCACCTACAAACGGGCCCACCTGCTGTTCACCAACATGGAGCGGCTGGAACGGATCGTGAACAATCCGGAACGTCCCGTGCAGTTCGTCTTTGCCGGTAAGGCCCACCCGGCCGACAAGGCGGGACAGGATCTGATCAAAAAGATCGTCGAAGTGTCCAAGATGCCGCAGTTCCTGGGGAAGATCATTTTCCTCCAGAATTACGACATGGAGCTGGCCCGGCGGATGGTGCAGGGGGTGGACGTGTGGATGAACACCCCGACACGGCCGCTGGAGGCTTCGGGGACCAGCGGCGAAAAGGCCGTGATGAACGGCGTGCTGCACTTCTCGGTGCTCGACGGCTGGTGGGTCGAAGGCTACAAGGAGGGGGCCGGCTGGATGCTGCCGATGGAGAGCACGTTCGACGACCCGCGCTACCAGGACGAAATGGATGCGGAGATGATCTACGCCACCATCGAAGAGCAGATCGCGCCGCTCTATTACGACCGCGACGAGAACAACCTGCCCACCGGGTGGGTGGCCGCGGTGAAGAAATGTATCGCCGAGGTAGCCTCGCAGTTCACCACCAACCGCATGATGCAGGATTACGAAGACCGCTTCTATTCGAAACTCTTCGCGCGGCATGAGAAGATGGTCGCAGACGATTTTGCGCAGGCGCGCGAGATCGCAGCGTGGAAACGGCGCGTGAGCCGCTCGTGGGACAAAGTGCAGGTGCTCGATTTCCAGCAGTACGACGTGGGGCATACGGCCATCAAGCTGGGCGAGCACTACAACCTGGAGGTGAACGTGGACATCGACGGCCTGATGCCGGAAGATGTCGGCGTCGAAGTGCTGGTGGCCGAGCAGATCACCGACGACGGGCGCAACAACGGAAAAATCAACCTCAAGAGCACACACCAGTTCGAGCTGGTGGAAGCGGAAGGTAGCGTGGCGACCTTCCGGCTGAAATCCACGCCGGAGAACGCAGGCTCCTACGACGTTGCTATCCGGGTCTATGCCAAGAACCCGAAACTGCCGCACCGCATGGACTTCGCCCTGGTCAAGTGGGTGTAAGGCCGGCGGGTAAAGCAGAAAAGCGTTATCTTTGCGCCCATACAAGAAAAACCGAGAACGATGAAACAACCGAAAAGATATTTGGTTACCTCGGCGCTGCCGTATGCCAACGGGCCGGTGCATATCGGCCACCTGGCAGGCGTTTACGTGCCTTCCGACATTTACGTGCGCTACCTGCGGGGCAGGGGCGAGGACGTGCTTTCCATTTGCGGCTCGGACGAGCACGGCGTGCCGATCACCATCAAGGCCAAAAAGGAAGGGGTCACGCCGCAGGACGTGGTGGATAAGTACAACGGCATTATCAAGGATGCTTTCCGGCGGTTCGGAATCAGCTTCGACATCTACTCCAGAACATCGAGTCCGACGCATGCGAAGACAGCCTCGGACTTCTTCAGAAAGCTCTACGAGCAGGGCGATTTTATCGAACAGACGACGGAACAGTATTATGATCCGGAGGCGCAGCAGTTCCTGGCCGACCGGTATATTACGGGGACCTGTCCTAAATGCCAGAGCGAGGGGGCGTATGGGGATCAGTGCGAGAAATGCGGCTCGACGCTGTCGCCGACCGAGTTGATCAACCCGAAATCAGCGATCACGGGAGCGACGCCGGTGCTTAAGGAGACCAAGCACTGGTTCCTGCCGCTGGATCGCTACGAAGCGTTCCTGCGCGAATGGATACTCAAGGAGCACGGGCCGGAGAACGGCGGCGGGCACGAAGTGTGGAAATCGAACGTTTACGGGCAGTGCAAGAGCTGGCTGGACGGGGGACTTTTGCCGCGGGCAGTGTCGCGAGATTTGGACTGGGGCATTCCCGTGCCGGTGCCGGGGGCCGAGGGGAAAGTCTTGTACGTGTGGTTCGACGCGCCGATCGGCTATATCTCGGCCACCAAAGAGCTGTTCGAGCAGCGCGGCGATACGGAGGGGTGGAAACCGTATTGGCAGGATCAGGACACCAAATTAGTACACTTTATCGGCAAGGACAATATCGTGTTCCACTGCATCGTCTTCCCGTCGATGCTCAAGGCGCACGGGGACTTCATCCTGCCGGAGAACGTGCCGGCCAACGAGTTCCTGAACCTCGAGAACGACAAGATCTCCACTTCGCGGAACTGGGCAGTGTGGCTGCACGAATATCTGGATGAGTTTCCGGGCAAAGAGGATGTGCTGCGGTACGTATTGTGTGCCAATGCGCCGGAGACCAAGGACAACGACTTCACGTGGCGCGATTTCCAGGCACGGAACAACAATGAACTGGTGGCGATCTTCGGGAATTTCGTGAACCGGGCGCTGGTGCTGACGGGTAAGTATTTCGGCAACCGTGTGCCGGCGTTGGGGGAATTGACGGACTACGACCGCGAAACGATCGAAGAGCTGCCGCGCATCAAGGAGGCGATCGAGCATAATATCGAGAATTACCGCTTCCGCGAAGCGCTGAAAGAGATGATGAACCTGGCGCGGCTGGGGAACAAGTACCTGGCGGACACGGAGCCGTGGAAAGTGATTAAGACCGATGAGGCGCGGGTGTCGACGATTCTCAATATCTCGTTACAGATCACGGCATCGCTGGCAATCGCGTGCGAGCCGTTCCTTCCCTTCACAGCGGCGAAGCTCCGGGCAATGATTCAACTGCCCTCGGCGGAGGCGAAGTGGGACAATATCGGCTGCATGACGCTACTGGCGCCGGGACACGAGCTCGGGCAGGCGGAGCTGCTGTTCGAGAAGATCGAGGATTCGGTGGTGGAGGCGCAGTTGGCCAAGCTGGCGGCGACCAAGGCTGCGAATGCGGCGGCAAATGCCGTGGCAGCTCCGGCGAAAGAGGAGCTTGTGCAGTTCGACGACTTTGCGAAGATGGACATCCGCGTGTCGCGGGTCGTGGCGGCGGAGCCGGTGCCGAAAACGAAAAAGCTGTTGAAACTGACCGTTGATACGGGACTGGATACCCGGACGATCGTGTCGGGGATCGCGGAGTATTTTACCCCGGAACAGATGGTCGGGAAACGGGTGCTGGTGCTGGTGAACCTCGCGCCGCGGGTGCTCAAAGGGATCGAGTCTCAGGGCATGATCCTGATGGCCGAGTCGCCGACGGGAACTTTGTCTGTGGTGGCGCCTGTCGCCGAAGATGAAGAGTCAGCCTTAAAAGCGGCGCCGGTGGGTTCGGTGGTCGGATAAAAAGTTCCGATACCGTCCGTCACGGCTTTTGCGCCGCTGACGATATAGGGGAATACGAATCCCCCGACATTTTTCAATAACGGATAACTGCGGGCCTCTTTCAGCGTTTTGCCGAGAGAGGCCCGGTTTTTAGGCGAGAACCACGGTATGGCGGCCTCCAGCGCGACCAAGGCCAGTCCCAGCAGCAGCACCCCTTTCGCCACGGCGAACAGAGCGCCCAGCAGCCGCAGCGGCCCGGCCAGCCCTCCCGCTTTCAAAAGGCGTGTGACTAGCTGGCAGAGCAGGATCACGCAGACCAGCACCCCGATCAGCACGATCACGAAAAGCGCTTCGGAGGGCATCTCTTCCAGGTCGAGCCAGCGGCCTATGGCGTGCGAGAAACGGTAAGCCACCCATGCCCCCGCGACGATCCCCACGATGCCGCTGAGTTGGACGAGGATGCCGTTGCGCCAGCCGCTCCACACGCACACCACCAGCACGAGACCCACCAGTATGTCGATGATATTCATGGAGGCAAAGATAGTGTTTTCGATGGATGCCGCCACCCGACCCGGGATCATTGCCATCCCGGCGATCCTGCGCGGATGCGGCAGGCGGCGGGTGAACCGTCCGGCAGCGACTCCGAGACATACGTGACGGCGAAAATCTTGAGCAGGGTCCTGTAAAAATGACGATTCCCGCTCCCCTCCAAGGCTGGAGAGAGGCGGGAATGACGGTTTTCAGTGTGTGACCCCGACGGGATTCGAACCCATATCGTCAGAACCGGAATCTGATATTCTATCCATTGAACTACGGAGCCGTCCTTGTAGCGTGCCTTTCGGTGCATTACGGATGCAAATATACGCTTTTTTCCGATAATACCTTACCTTTCCCGAACAAAAACAGGGTGGAGGGCTAAATTAGCGGAATAGTTCCGAGATCAGGTAATCCGATACCAGCAGGCGTTCCGGGCGGACGGCGAAGCCCTCCGGGGTGCGGCGCATATTGCCCGAGGTCACGAAATCCTCGCAGCGGGCTGCTATCCGCGCGGCTTCTTCGGGCCCGAAACGGTCGGTCAGGTATCCGGTCGAGAGGCCCTCCGCTGTCCGGAGCCGCGTCATCAGGTATTCGTTCAGGCGGTCGGTTTCCGTCAGCCGTTCGACACCGCGTGGCGCACCTTCGAGGTAGAGCCGGTTGCTCGACACGTTCCATGACCGGTGGTCCGCTCCGTCGTAAGAGTGCGCCGAGGGGCCGGCGCCCAGGTAAGCCTCTCCGCTCCAATAGGAGCTGTTGTGCTTGGCCCGGAATCCCGGTAGGGCGAAGTTGGAAACTTCGTAATGTTCGAACCCGGCTTGGGTCAGGGTTTCGCGCAGCATCCCGAAATGCAGTTCCGACACGGCCTCGTCCACGGGTTTCAATCCCTGTTTGCCGAACACGGTGCGGGGCTCGACGGTCAGGTGGTAGGCGGAGATGTGCTGCACGTTCAGCGAAACGGCCCGGTCGAGGTTGTACTGCCATTCGTCGGGGGTCATCCAAGGCAGGCCGTAGATCAGGTCGATGGTGATGTTTCCGAATCCCGCTTCTTGTGCATGGATTACGGCTTCGGCGGCGGCGCGGGCGGTGTGGCGGCGGTTCATCCGCTGCAGGTGGTCGTCGCGGAATGACTGGATGCCGATGCTCAGGCGGTCGATGCCTGCTTCGCGCAGTCCGCGGAGGTATTCGGGGGTCAGGTCGTCGGGATTGGCTTCGAGGGTCACTTCCTCGAAACTGCCGACGTTCCAAAGGCTGCGTACTTGCCGGACAAGGTCCCTTATCTCCCCCGGTGTGCAGAGGGATGGGGTGCCTCCTCCGAAGTAGAGGGTCTTTACGCTTCCGGACGGGATCTCGCCTTGCCGCTGGGCGAGTTCGCGCGCTATGGCTTCGAACATTTCGTCTTTGCGGGCGAGGCTTGCGCTGTGGTGGAAGTCGCAGTAATGGCATATCTGCCGGCAAAAGGGTATGTGTAGATATATCCCGGACATATTTTTATCCTATTTTTGTGCCGCTAATCGTTCGGTTATTCATACCTTATCCGCACCGTACAGCCGCTGCGGGTTGACCTTTCGGCTTCCGGGGTGTGTCTACCCGGTATATTCAGGCTCCGCAGTCACCACTCGCTTCGGGTTATAAAGGCCGGAGCCAGCGGAGGCGCAAATGAGCATCGCGAATATTGCGACCCTCCGCCGGGGGTGGCTCCGGCCCGCACGGCT
>CAZAPI010000043.1:0-11350 GCA_964486945.1 uncultured Rikenella sp.
GGAAAGCGATCCACAGTCCGGAGTTCCCCCACCGCGGCTCCAACAGGAGATAGGCACCGAAAAAGAACAGGGTCGCCACGAACATGGCGTTACGCATGATCCACGTGGCGGTGATCCCCACCACGATGCCGTCCAAAATGAATGCCAGGAAGCTGCACATGGGCACCAGCACGGCCCAGACCGAATAATCGCGGGCCGCATCGAGTATCGCCGGACTGGGGGTGAAAACGCCCAGTATTTGCTGCCCCGCCGTAACGTACACGACGGTAAAGAGCAGCATCACCCCCGCACCCCACAACAACAGTCCCCGCACCGCCTTATGCAGCATCGTCAAGTTCCCGGCCCCGTAGTAGCGCCCGGCCAGCGCTTCGCCTGCATAGGCGAAGCCGTCCATCATATAGGAGAAAAGGGTGAACAGCTGGAGCATCAGCGTATTGACGGCCAACAGGGTGTCCCCCATTTTCGTGGAGGCGATGGTAAAGTAGGTGAAGACGGCTACCAGGCAGACTGTCCGCAGGAAAATATCGCTATTGACTTTGAAAAACCGCCGCATAACGCCCCACGACAGCACGCCGCTGCGACGGAAGGTGTCGCGGCTGAAAAAGCGACCGTAATATCGCTTTATAATAAGCACCGCCATCAGCACGCCGCTCCACTGGGCAATGACGGTCCCCAGCGCGACGCCTTGGATCCCCATGTTCCACACCCGAACGGCCAGCAGGCTGGAAACGATGTTCACGATATTGATAACGACGGATATCCACATCGGTATCCGGGCGTTCTGCATGCCGATGAACCAACCGGTGAAGGCGTATAGCGAGAGGGTCGCGGGTGCGGCCCATATCCGGACAAGAAAATACCGGCTGGCAGCGTTTTCGACGGCTTCGCTGCCGTCCATCACGCCCATGGCCATCCGTACAACGGGCCGCTGCAAGGCCCAGATGGCCAAGGCCACGGCAACCGCGACGCTCAATGCGCGGACGAGCACTTTCGAGGCCTCGCGGAACTGGCGCGCGCCGTATGCCTGCGCGGCGAACCCGCTGGTGCCCATCCTCAAGAAGCTGAAGTTCCAATAGAGGAAGTTGAATACAGCACCCCCGACGGCGATCCCGCCGATCAGGGCGTCGTCGCCCAACCGCCCCACAATAGCCAAATCGACCATGCCCAATAGGGGCACGGTGATGTTGGATATTATATTGGGGATCGCTAACGCGAGTATCTTCCGGTTCACGCCATCTTCTATTAATTCTATGGTTAATTTGCAAGTGGGCTGGATGCCCGGAAGTGTTTGCAATTAGGACGCTTGCGGCCTTATTGCGGGCCTCCCATTAAGTCAATGCAAACTCTCGGCTGGAGTGCCCGGCGGCACCGGCCCGCACGGCTCGCTACGCTCGCCGACTAATGTCAACGTAACAACTTCGATAATTAATCGGCCGATTATTATTCCGGCACCCGCGGCACCAGCCCTGCGCCTCCCCGGCGCAGGGCTAACACAAGGAGATCAAACAGGGTTTGTCAGTTCCGGTTCGGGAGGAACGAGTAGTCCGACGAATAAGTCAGCATCTGCTCCGTGTAGTCCGTCGGATATTCGATCTTCACGTCCGCAATAGCTCCGTTGCCGTCGAAAACCGGTATATAGCAAGGGTTCACGAAGCCAGAATAGGGAGCGATATCCAGCGCTGCATAACGTTCCAGCACCTCTCCGTGCAATTTCGGATCGACCTTCACCCCGTAATTCTCCACCAATTCCATCCCCGACTGGAAATCCCCCTCCGACTTGATCCGCTGTATCTCTTTCAGCAGCTCGCCGAACAGCCCCCGGAGCCTGTCATAGTCATTCACCACCACATAAGTCTTGCCGTTCTCCGTCACGAACTCGACCACCTTGTCCGCCTTGCCCCGCTCGTACACCCAACCCGCGATCAGCGCCCGGTTGCGCATATGCGCCTCCTCGATATTCTTGCCCGGCTCGATGCGCGTCAGCTGCGTCATCAGGCCGTTCATCATGTAATTGTTGTACTCCGCCTTGGCCACGTCCAGCGTCGGGATCACCCCCAGCTCGACCAGCTTCGGGTCGTTCATGTAGTAAAGCGCGAACAGGTCGGCCCGCGCCTCTTCCAGCGTCGATCCGTAATTTTTCAGCTCGTCGCCTTTCGTTCCCGGCGCCAACTGGCCCGAAGCGTGCCCCAGGCATTCGTGCAAGTCGGTGTGCAGGTTGTTGCCGATCGTTCCCCACTTGGTTTTCAACTCACGGTCTTCCGGACGCAAGATGAACTCTTCCGAAAAGCCGTTCCCCGCCGCAGCCGCATCATAGGCCGCCGTAATATTGGCGATGGTCACCGACTTGGAGCCGTGATCGCGCCGGATCCAGTCCGCATTGGGCAGGTTGATGCCGATCGGCGTAGAGGGATAGCAGTCGCCCCCGAGCATCGCCACCGTGATGACTTTGGCCGAAACTCCCTTGACATGCGGCTTGCGGTACTGCGGGTCGATCGGCGAATGATCCTCGAACCACTGCGCGTTATCGCTGATAATTTGTGTCGTCTTAGTGGCTTCGAAGTCCTTGAAATTCACGGTCGATTCCCACGAAGCCTTGTAACCCAGCGGGTCGCCGTAGTTTTCGATAAAGCCGTTCACGTAATCCACCGTCGCTTTGGTGTCCTCGACCCACGCCACACTGTACTCGTCGAACAGCTTCAGGTCGCCCGTTTTGTAGTAGTCGATCAGGGTCTTGGTATAAGCGGCCTGCTCCGGCGTATCCGCCACAGTTGCAGCCAGCTCCAGCCACTTGACGATCTCGCGGATCGCCGGGCCGTACATCCCCTCTGCCGACCACACCCGTTCCGTGATCTTGCCGTCCTCACCCTTCATCAACTGGCTGTTCAGGCCATACGAAATCGGCTGTCGGTCTGTCGTATCAGTCAGCGCCGCATAGAACGCTTCCGCCTCCTGCTGCGTCACACCGTCGTAGTAGTTGCAGGCCGAAGCGGCGACCATGTCCACCCCCGCGGTCTGGTCCACCCGCTTGGGGTAGAGGTTCGGATCGAAGATCACCCGCTTCACCGTATCCAGCAGACTTCCCTGTATATCCCCTAATTTCCCGGCCGGCATGGCTGCAAGCAGTGTCTCGAAATAGGATTCGCTGAACTCCGGCTTGAATTTGTCCAGCCCGTAATGGTGGTGCACGCCGTTGGCGAACCAGACTTTCTTGAGGTACTTCTCGAAGGCTTTCCACTCTGCGGTCGTCTTGTCGCCGTCGTAAGTCGTATAGATAGCCTCCAGCGTCCTGCGCACCGGCAGGTTGTACTTGCAGTTCTGGTCGAAAAGGATGTCCCGGCCCGACACCGCCGCCTGGCTCAGATAGTAGATGAACTGTTTCTGTCGCAGGGTGAGGCTGTCGAAATCCGGCACCTGGTAGCGCAGGACGTTGATGTCGTCGAAGCGGTCAATCTGCCACTGGAAATCGTCTGTGCCGGCGCTCTTGTTGCCCTGCGAGCCGCAGCCGGCGGTGAGTAATGTCGTCATAAGCAATGCGGCCGTGAGGCCCGAAATCTGTTTCATATCTTAACGTAAAAGAGGTAGTTTGCTATTGCGCCGGCCAGTGGAGCTTGGTGCCGAAGCCGAGCGTGTTGTCCGTGTACTTGAATCGGGTGGCTTCCAGCACCCAAAGGTCGCTGAGCATCACCGCCGCGAAAGGGAATCGACTCAGGTATGCGCCTTTTGCTGCCGCGAGCAATTCCGGCGAAGCGTCCGCCCGCTGCACGGTGCCCTGTAGCTGAAGTCCCTGTAACCGCCCCACCGTTTTCGATTCCAGCACGACCGACCCTGCCACGGACGGATTCCCGGAGAACATCGCCGCATGCCTTGTTGCCGCCGGCGACGTAAAGACGAACGCTCCTCCCCCGAAACCCATCGTCCCCGGGGCCAGAAAAGCGTAAAACAGGTTGCAGCACCACAACTCCCCCGTCCCGACCGCGGAAGCGGCCAGCGTCATGACCCGGTGGCGACCGATGAAACGCAGGATGCGCGGATCGGGCTGCTGATTTTGAGACGGATCAGTCATCGGGCTATTTTTGTTGTTTTTGTCTGTACGAATCCATGACTTTCGCCACATCGCGTTTCATCTGCTCGAAAGCCGCCTTGTTGCCCGCCTTGATCGGCGTGCTGGGCTGCGATGTGTTGTTCAGCGGATTGATGTATTTGCCGTTTTTTTTAAGGCGGTAATCGAGGTGCGGTCCGGTCGAGCCGCCGGTATTCCCGGAATAGGCGATCACCTGCCCCTGCGTCACGCGCTGCCCCTGTTTCACCGCGAAGCGGCTCAGGTGCAGGTAGGCCGATTCGTAGCCCCCGGAGTGTTTGATCCAGATCCGGTTTCCCCCTCCGAACGGATCCCAGCCCCGCCTGGTCACCACGCCGCTGGCCACCGCGTGCACGGGTGTCCCGACCGGGCAGGCGTAGTCCACCCCGTTATGCGCCCGCCGTATCCGCTTGATCGGATGCACGCGCACTCCGAATTTCGAGGTGACCCGGGCATTGAAACTCAACGGCGCCATCAGTATCGCCTTTTTGAGGTTGCCCCCTTTGTCGTCCCAGTAGCCCCACTCGTCGTCCTGGTAAAAACGGTAAGCCCAATAGCTTTTCCCCGCGTGGACGAACTCCACGCCGTAGATCTTCCCGATGCCGATACTGGTGGTATCGATGAACTCCTCTTCGTACACCACGCGGAACTTATCCCCTTTCTGCAAAGCGAAAAAGTCGATGGTGGACCGGTAGATCCTCGACAGGCGGTCGGCCAGCAGCGGGTTCAAGCCGTTCTTGTACATGGTCTCGTAGAGCGAGCTGGTAATCACCCCTTCGGCGTAACGCTCCTCGCTGACGACCTCTTTTTTATCCACCCGGACGTAGACGCTGTCGCACAGGGCGAAGGTCACGTAATCGGTCTTGTTCCGTTCGTAAACCAGGTAGCAAAGGGTCTGGGTGCTGTCCGGCGTCAGGAATGCCGTGTAGGTATGCCCGGCCCGGATGTCCCGCAGCTCAAACTTGCCTTTAGACAGCTCTATCAAACGGTTGACGATCGTGATATTGACGTTGTAACGCTGGTTAAGCAGTCTGGAAAAGGTCTCCCCGCTTTCGATTTCGCCGCGCTGCACTTCATAGTCGTCCACCGGCAGCCCGTAGACTTTGCTTTGCGGCCTGAGCACGATGGAGTCGAGCCGCGAGCAAGCCTCCGGCGATGCCGAATCGGAGGTCGAGTACCCCTCTTCGAGCGAATGGGAGCACCGCTTGACGCAAAGCAGTATCCCCAGCACGATGATAACGACCAGCAATACGAGAAATACCAGCGCCAGCGGATACTGCCGGAGCAGTTTACGGAACAACAAGTAAAAGGAGGAGGGTGAGGTCATATTTCTATTTGGTTTTCAGTGCGTCGAAGCCTTCGCCGAAAACGCCCATGACGCTGGCTTGGGTGATGAACGCTTTGGGATCGACCTCTTTGATGATGCGGTAGACCCCGGAAGCCTCGCCGCGGCGGCAGACCACGAGCACCACTTTCTGCGGTGTCTTGGAGTACCATCCGGTGGCGTCGAGTATGGTCACGCCTCGGCGCACCTCATGGATGACCCGTTCGGCGATCTCTTCGTATTTCGCGGAGAAGACCATGATCTGGGACGACGACTTGCTCCCCGAAAGTACCATGTCGATGGCCGATCCGAGGGTGAACATCGTCACGTAACCGTACACCACGCTCGACAGGTCGCGGAATACGAAGTAAGAGCAGCCCACGATCACCACGTCTATCAGCATGATGAGTTTGCCGAGGCTGACGTTCCGGTATTTGTTGATGATCATGGCGACAATGTCGGTTCCGCCCGACGACCCTCCCACGGAGAAGCACAACCCCACTCCGGCCCCGGCGATACCCCCGCCGAGGATGGCCGAAAGCAGCTTATCCCCCTCCAGCCCCATCATTCCCGGCGGAATGGTTTCCTGCATCACGGTCAGGGCCAGCGAGTTGAAGATAATGGCGTAAATGGTCTTGGCCCCGAACCGCGGCCCCAGGATCCAGAAGCCGAAGGCCAGCAGGATAATGTTGGCTACCAGGTAAGTGACCCCCACCGGTATCCCGCCCTGCCCGGCGGCATTGCTGGTGGCGTAATAGATGATGGTGCCGATACCGCCGGCTCCGCCGCCCACCACTTTGGCCGGGATCAGCAGGGCTGTCCAGGCGAAAGAGTACATCAGCAGCCCGATGGAGATGATGACGTAGGCGCGTATTTCGTGTCTGAGGTTGCGTAGGCCGAGGTCGGACTTAGGCAAAGTTTTCATGGCTATGCCGGATTTAGATGGTTTATCGGGGTCAACACACTACATTGATGATCTTGCCGGGCACGACGATCACTTTCCGGACCGCCTTGCCGTCGGTATATTTGGCTGTCTGTTCGTCGGCCTTGATCGTCTCGGCAATGGCGTCCGGGGTCATCGACAGGTCGAAGGTGCGTTTGAAGCGCATCTTGCCGTTGAACGACACGGGATACTCGAATGCCGACTCGGTCAGGTACTTCTCTTCGTACACCGGGTAAGGGGCGTCGCAAACACTCTCCGCCTCGGCATGTCCCAGCGGCCCGTGCCACAGTTCTTCCGCAATATGCGGAGCGAATGGCGCCAGCAGGCACACCAACGGTTCCAGTACAGACCGTGCCGTTGTCTTGTGGTCGTACAACTCGTTCAGGCAGATCATAAAAGCGCTCACCGAGGTGTTGAACGAGAAGTTCTCAATGTCCTCGCTGATCTTTTTGATCGTTTTGTGCAGCGTTTTGAGTTCCGCATCCGTCGGTTTCGCGTCGTCGACTCCTTCGACCAGCCGCCAAACGCGACGCAGGAATTTGTGCACTCCGTCGATCCCGTTGGTGTCCCACGGTTTGGACTGCTCCAACGGACCGAGGAACATCTCGTACATCCGCAGGGTGTCCGCTCCGTAGTTCTCCACGATCATATCCGGATTCACGACGTTGAACATCGACTTGCTCATCTTCTCGATGGCCCAGCCGCAGACATACCGCCCGTCTGATTCGGTAATGAACTCGGCGTCCTTGAACTCCGGCCGCCAGGCCTTGAACGCTTCGATGTCCAGCACGTCGTTCTTGACGATATTCACGTCCACGTGTATCTCCTGCGTCCGGTACTGATCCTTCAACCCGTACGACACATAGGTGTTCGGCTTGTCCACCACCCGGTAGACGAAATTCGACCGTCCCTGGATCATCCCCTGGTTCACCAGCTTCTTGAACGGCTCGTCCTTGCACACATAGCCCAAGTCGAACAGGAACTTGTTCCAGAACCGGGAGTACATCAGGTGGCCCGTCGCATGTTCGATCCCCCCTACATAGAGGTCGACATTCTCCCAATATTTGTTGACCTGCGGATCGACCAGCGCTTTGTCGTTGTGCGGGTCCATATAGCGCAGGTAATAAGCGGAGGAGCCCGCAAAACCCGGCATGGTGCTGGTTTCGTATTTCCAGCTCTCGACCCGGGCCAGCGGCGGCTGTCCGTCGCGGGTCGGCGTAAAATTGTCCACCGCCGGCAAAAGGAGCGGCAGCTCCGACTCCGGCAATAATACAGGAATACCGTCCGCATCGTACGACACCGGGAACGGTTCGCCCCAATACCGCTGCCGGCTGAAAATAGCGTCCCGCAAGCGGTAGTTGACCTTTTTATGGCCGATGCCTTTTTCCTCGATCGCCTTGAACATCACCGGGATCGCTTCTTTCACATCCAGCCCCGTCAGGAAGTCGGAGTTAATCAAAGTCCCCTCCTTCGCATCGTAGCTCCCCTCCGCCACATCGCACTCGATAATCGGCACGATCGGCAGGTCGAAATGCTTCGCGAACGCCCAGTCGCGGCTGTCGTGCGCCGGAACAGCCATGATCGCCCCTGTCCCGTACCCTGCCAGCACATAGTCGCTGACCCAGATCGGTATCTCGACTCCGTTGAACGGATTGACCGCATACGCCCCCGTGAACACTCCGCTCACCCGTTTGGTATCGGCCATCCGCTCCCGCTCGCTCCGTTTTTTGGTCTCCGCAATATACGCTTCCACCGCTTCGCGCTGCTCCGGCGTGGTGATCTCCTGTATAAAAGCGTGTTCCGGTGCCAAGACCATAAAGGTCACGCCGAATACCGTATCCGCCCGGGTGGTGAAAATTTCCAATAGTTTGGCTCCGGGGCCCTCGGTCGCAAAACCTTTGATCGGGAAAAACATCGTCGCCCCTTCCGACCGGCCGATCCAGTTGCGTTGGATCTCCTTAAGCGATTCGCTCCACTCCAGACCGTCCAGCCCCGTCAACAGCCGCTCCGCATAGGCCGTCACCCGCAGGAGCCACTGCCGCATCAGCTTCTGCTCCACCGGGAATCCCCCGCGCACCGACAAGCCATCCTTCACCTCGTCATTGGCCAGCACTGTCCCCAGCCCTTCGCACCAGTTCACCAGCGTATCGGCCTGGAATGCCAGCCGGTAGTTCATCAAGGTGTCCGAAAGCTCTTTCGGTGTGAGCTCTTTCCACTCCGGATGTTTGGCAATCAGGTGCTCGATCGGCATCGCCCGCTGCAAGTCGGTGTCGTAGTAGTGGTTGTACATCTTCTCGAACGCCCACTGCGTCCACTTATAGTACCCCGGATCGCAAGTGCGCACCTCCCGGTCCCAGTCGAAACTGAAGCCGATCTTGTCCAGCTGCTCGCGGTACCGTTTGATATTCTGTTCGGTGGTCACCGCCGGATGCTGACCCGTCTGGATCGCATACTGTTCGGCCGGCAGCCCGAACGCGTCGTAGCCCATCGGGTGCAACACGTTGAACCCTTTCTGCCGCTTGTAGCGGCTGTAAATGTCCGAAGCGATATATCCCAGCGGATGCCCCACGTGCAGCCCCGCTCCCGAAGGATAGGGAAACATGTCCAGCACATAGTATTTCGGCCGCGAAGGATCCGCTTCCACATGGTAAGTACCGGCTTCAGCCCACCGCTGCTGCCATTTCCGTTCGATCTCCCTGAAATCGTATTCCATTTCCGTATGTCGTATTATTTTTTGTCCGTGTCCCGTGTCGCAATAATGAGTGTATATTCGCCTTTATCCAGCAATATGGCCGCCGCCTTGTGCGCCGTCCTGTCGCGCCGCAGCATATATTCCAGTCTTCCCGCGTCGTAGTACCACCGCGTCATAACGGCATCCGCCAACACCTCCCGTATCTCCGGCGAGAAGGCTTCGAGCTCCGCAGTTTTGTCGTCTTTGATCTTCTCCGCTATCGCATCCAGTTCCCCTGCGATCCGTTCCGAATATTTCTCCCGTTCCGCGACTTTGCGCAGCTGGGTCAAAAGGCGTCCGGTTCCCGATTCGAACGCGATCGGCTTGTCGGCCATCATATCGCAAAAAGCGGCATAGACGCTGTCGCCGACCGCAAAATCACGGCTCGGACTGTGTTCGACCGCATATCGGTTCGCGAAGTCGTCGATATAGCCCGACCCCAACAGGATCACCGTGAATTTGCCGAAATAGTCCGCATCTGTCCGCACGTCCGGCATGATTCCGCCTCCGTCGTACACCATGCGTCCGCCCGCCGTGCGGAACGAGGCGATCAAAGAGTCCGGCACGACGCCCACGCTCCCGTCTTCGTTCCGGTGGCTGTAGTCAACCGCCTGTATGCACCTCCCGCTCGGCGTATAATATTTGGCCGTGGTCAGCTTGATGTAGCCGTTCTCGCCCACCGGCCGCGTGGACTGCACCAGCCCTTTCCCGAAGCTGCGCTGCCCGACGATCACCGCCCGGTCCAGGTCCTGCAACGACCCCGCCACGATCTCGCTGGCCGATGCCGACGCGCTGTTGATCAGCACTGCCAGCGGCACGGTCGGCGCGACAGGTTCCCCCACCGTCCGGTAGGTGGCGTTCATCTCCGGCACCCGTCCGCGGGTCGTCACCACGGTCGTATTGCGCGGCGTAAAAAGCCCCACGATCTTTACCGCTTCGCCCAGAATCCCCCCGGTATTGTCCCGCAAATCCAGCACTAACCCTTTTAACGGTGCCTGGTGTTGCAGTGCGGTCAGGGCATTCCTGACCTCTGCGGCGCAGTTTTCCGTAAAACTGTTCAGCCGGATATAGCCCACCGAATCCGCCCCCGTCGAGTCCTTGACCCATCCGTAGTACGGCACCGCCGGAACCGAGATCCGTTCGCGCTTGATATGCAGCGTTTTCGTTGCGGTCGTATCGACAATCGGAGAGACGACCAAAACGGCGACAGTACCTGCCTTCCCCCGCATCCGGTCGCTGGCGAAAGCTACCTCTTTGCCCTGCATATCGACTCCGTCCACAGAAAGAATCCGGTCCCCCGCTTTCAAGCCTGCCTTGTCGGAAGGCGTTCCCCGGTACGGTTCCGCCACTTCGATCCACCGCCCGTCGCTGGATTTCCGGATCAGCGCCCCCAGGCCGGCATATTTCCCCGTGGTCATGGTCTCGAAAGCGGCCATTTCGTCCGCCGGCAGGTACTCCGTATAAGGGTCGAGCCTCTCCAACATAGCATTTCCGGCATTTTTCACCATCTGTGCCGGGGAGGTGGTGTCTACGTAGTAGAGGTTCACCTCCCGAAAAATATTGAAGAAAGTCTCCATCGACCGTCCGATCTCCAGGTCGCGGCGCTGCGAGGCGATCGCACTGCTGTCGGTCGCCGGGACCGGTTGTTTCCGTACCGGGGCTCCTGCCGCCGGACCCGAAATACAAAGAACCGCCGCCGCGGAAAATATGATATGCCGGAATACGTTCATGACTCCCGATTGTTATGCAATGTAAGTCCCCATGCGGAAGGCTGCCCGCACGATCTCCTTGCGGTTCCCCTCGATATAGGAGATTCCGTCGGCATCGGTCACGATCTCCACTTTGTCTTCCCACATCATGGCCGCTTTCTTGGCTGTCGAAGTCGCCGCGAAGAGCATGTCGTTCGCGCTGTGCGTATCGGCTTCGATACGTTGGAATCCGCACATGGCCATCACGCGCTCCACATCTTCGACGCGGCTGGCGGCATCGAAGGTGAGCCGCTTACGGGCAAACCCGAAAAACGGGTAGAGCAATGCGAAAACAACCACCACGCCCAAAAACATCAGCCCCCGGGATGTGGTCCACAGCACGCTCATCGGCGATGCGCTGCCGAAGGCCCGGAGCAGGGCGAAGAGGATGAAAAAGAGGATGATCAGGTAAACGGCGTACTTCGCCGCGCGAATGGGGTATCTTTTCATGGTCGCTAAATTAATGGTTCGTTTTTTCTACCCGCAGGAACTGTCCCTATGTTGACTTTCGTTCTTGCTCTTCGCC
>CAZAPI010000044.1:0-10887 GCA_964486945.1 uncultured Rikenella sp.
GCTCTGTCGGATTCGGGCGCCCCTGCCCCCCTCGGGGGCACCCGATGTTCCTTATCGGAACGCGCTTCTCGCTCCCAGCCTCACTTCCTCGGAACGGCAAGCCGTTCCGAGGAAGCCTGTACCCGCCCTACTGCGGCTGCAGACTCACGCACTGCTCACCTACCGCCCACTGCGGCTCCGCGCCAAAGCGTTCCGCAGCCGCCCGCAACAGAAGTCTGAAACCTCCCCGAGTAAAACCCAGGCAAGAAAAATCCCCTCCCTTCCCGCAACAGGGAAGAAAGGGGAGAAAACAAGGCCCGAAAGTCCCTCGACTTTTATATACCCCCAAAATAAGGAGTCAACAGAGCCGTGATCTCCTTCTGACCGTTTTGCTCCGCAATCAGATACAGATTGTAGAGCGTGCGCAGCCTGTCCATCATCTCGCTCTCCACCAGTTTTTTCTTATTGCCCGTGAAGCGGTCGAAATAGTCCACGTACTCCATCAGGATCTTGCTCGCCTTGAGCGCCAGGGCGTTACCCTTGTCATACGCGCCCGCCTTATAGTAAGCCTCCACGATGAACGGCACCATATCGTCCATCCGAAGTTGCTCCAGCGGCATCTCCTGCATCGCCCGATCCAGCACCTCCACGGCCCGCACGGTATCCCCCTTGGCGGTCAGCTCTTTGGCCAGCCGAGCGAACGACGAGCGCAACTGCGACGAGGCGAAAGTATTGGTCACGAACGCGTCCACGTAAACCCGCGGGTCGCTGATATTTCCGTAACGGTACTTGTGCATCAGGTTATCGTACAGAGTCTCCGTGTCGATCCGTCCGACACCGAACGAACGTTCGATCGGCGACTTGATCGGCACCAGCCGGTAAGCCGCCCCGTCCTGCTGGAGGTACGACCACGAATTGCCGGTCTGGCTGTCGTAATGCACCAATCCCCAGTTCATCAGGTCGGCCGCCGAGGTGAAGTGGATCGGCCGCTTCCAGTCGTTCGATGCCAGCAGGTCGAGAAAGACCATCTCGCCCGAAAAGAGAACCGACTTGGACGGGTTGATGTCGATATAGATCGTGTCCTCGATCAGGTCGGCATCCTCCGGACGCACGAGCCCGCTCTCGATGACATTCTCCTTGTTGACCGGAACGGCGATACGCCGGGCCGGGATCATGTCGTAGGTGTTTCCCGCCCGGTCGACCAGCTGCGTGCGCGGGTCGTCGCTGTTTACCACCTCCATCACCTCTTTGGCCGTCCACACGCTGCCGTCAGGCTTGGCGATCTCCTGTATGGGGAACTGCCCCATCGCATCCCCGTAGTACTTATGCCGCGGCATCGAATGCGGAATCGGGTCCGACTCGTTGGCCTTCATCCGCATCTGGTCGATATACCAGTCTCCGCCGATGTACGACGAGTTCATCACCCGCACGTCCGGCCGCACGTTCTCGACCTCCTGGTTATACCACAGCGGGAAAGTGTCGTTGTCCCCATAGTCGATGATGATCCCGTTGGGCAGCACGCTTTCCAGATAGTTGTAGCCCATATCCCGCGCCACGTAGCGGTGGCTGCGGTCGTGGTCGTCCCAGTTCTGCACGGCCAGCACCGTCGGCACCGAAGCGCACACGACGAAGGCCACGAGGGCCGCCACCCGTCCGTTAGCCTTGAACACTTTCCGGTGCAGCATGTCGTACACCCACAGCAGACCCAGTCCGATCCAGATGGCGAAAGCGTAGAACGAACCGGCGTAGGCATAATCCCGCTCGCGCGGCTGCAACGGCGTCTGGTTCAGGTAGAGGATAATGGCCAGCCCGGTCATGAAGAAGAGCAGGAACACCACCAGGAAATTGCGCCCGTCGCGCTTGAGCTGGTAGAAGAAGCCGACCAACCCGAGTATAAAGGGCAGGAAATAATAGGTATTGTGCCCTTTGTTGGCCGCCATTTCGGACGGCAGGTTATCTTGCGGCCCGAGATAAAGCTCGTCGATCGGATCGATGCCGCTGAGCCAGTTGCCGTCGACGATGGTGTTGTTCTGGATGTCGCTCTGCCGTCCCACAAAATTCCACAGGAAGTAGCGCCAGTACATGTTGTTGAGCTGGTAAGTGAAGAAGAACTTGAGGTTTTCACCGAACGTCGGGATCGTCACCATCTGCCCGTCCTCGGTGCGCACCCTGCGCCCCTTGACGTCCGCCCAACGTTTGTACTCCGCGACATGGCTCGACGGCATGTCGCTGTACATGCGCGGGAAGAGCATCTGGGTTTTCTTGTCGTATTCGTACCCGACCACCCGGTCCACCGATTTGTACTTGCCGTCCTCGTCGATAAAATAGGAGGTACTGAATTTGGTATCGACCCTGGGCGAGGCATAGGTCTGGCCGTACAACAGCGGCCGGCTGCCGTACTGTTCGCGGTTGAGGAAAGCTTTCAGCGCATACGGATCGCTGGGGTTGTTGCTGTTCATCGGCGGATTGATGCTCGCGCGGATCAGCACGATGCCGTAGGTGGAGATACCGACGATTACCATCGCGGCGGAGAGCAGGATGGTGTTCCACCCGGCTTTCCCGGCGCGCTGGGTTTTCCAGATACCCCAGCCGAGCGCGGACAGCAGCAACACGACGAAAGTCGTCAGCCCGCTGTTTACGCCGAGCCCGAAACCGTTCACGAAAATGCGGTCCACCAAAGCCCCGACGGAGACTACGGTAGGCGTCAGCAGATAGAACGCCCCGGTCAGCAAGATGGATACGATCCCCGGTTTCCACAGGTCGGCTTTCTTGCGGCCCGGAAATTTCTTGAAGTAGTAGATGAAGACCAGGGCGGGAATGGCCAGCAGGTTCAGGATGTGCGCCCCCACGGACAAGCCCATCAAGTAGGCGATCAGCACGAGCCAGCGGTTGCTGCCGGGCCGGTCGGCGACGTTCTCCCACTTGAGTATCGCCCAGAAGACCACGGCCGTGAACAGCGACGACAGGGCGTAGACCTCGGCCTCGACCGCGGAGAACCAAAAGGTGTCGGTCCAGGTATAGGCCAGCGATCCGATGGCTGCGGCTCCGATGATGGCCCAGCTCTGCCCGTCGGTCAGTTCGGTGTCCTCTTTGCGGTACATGCGCCGTCCGAGGTGGGCGATGCTCCAGAACAGGAAGGCGATGGTCAGCCCGCTCTCCAGTGCCGAAAGCGCGTTCATGGCTACGGCTGCATTCCCGGGGCCGCCTGCGAAGATGGCTCCCAACCGGTTGATCAGGAAGAAGAAAGGGGTTCCGGGGGGGTGCCCGACTTCCAGTTTGTAGGAGGTGGCTATAAACTCACTGCAGTCCCACAGGCTGGCGCTGGGTTCCATGGTGAGCAGGTAGGTGAGGCTGGCGATCACGAAAACGATCCACCCGCCCCAAATGCTGCGTTTGCTGAAGCTGCTCATGGCTATCGGATTTGTTGTTTGTATACGGATTTAAAGGGGCTAAGTTAAGCTTTTTTTGCCGATTTGCACGCATACCCTTGCTGGCAAGCCATTTGCATAATTGCCATTCGATGTTACGCCCGGCGGTTGGGTCGGCACAAGAGGCGGCATCGACAGCTTTTTCGGCGCACCCGTTGGGTGTTTTATTGGCCGCCTTTACCCTGACCGGGAGTGCGGCACGCACCGCCCGCGCGGCGTAAGCGCAGTACCCTCCCGTCAAAGATGCGCCCGCCCGCTAAAAGGGCAAGAATACTTCGTTTGACGTTAGTCAAACAAGTAGGATTGCCGCGGGCGCCGTCGGAGATTGAGCGGCGGAAAGCGGATAGCTGTGTTTCCGCCCGGCGGCGTAAGCGCAGTTACCCTCCCGTCAGAGGGACACCGGAAAAGAACCGCAAACGGAAACATTTGAGGCTCGTTCCGGGGAGCCGATTTCCCGAACGAGTGACTGAACATCCGACCGGGAAAGCCTCGACGGGGTGCCGCAGCAAGGCGATGTACGAAGAATAGGTCCCTTGCCGCCGAGCAGAGGCGCGTCTCTCCTTTCTTATTCGCCGGAAGACCGGGGCGCAGGGGAGCTGAACGGCACGATCAACTATTTTTCGTCCGACGCGTCGAGCTACGCGACAGGCCAGCATATTCTCGCGGACGGCGAAACGAGCAGCGTCTGAGAAACGGCCGCGCCCGTCAGGCGCCGCGACACCGCCATTCGACCAGAAGCATCAACAGAATGATCGACAATACGACAAGGGCTGTGAAAACACAGCCCTTTCTGCTTTCAGGGGCTTTGTACATGCTGTTCATGGCCATTTGCACAGGGCCCCCGCCTCACCTGGCGGCCCGTTGTCGGGTGGGGAATGAAAAAAGCGTGAGGCTGCCCGTTCGTTTACCCATATCAGGAGGCTCTGGAATGCCTGTGCAAGTGAGTAAACGCAGACAGCCCACGCCCATATCGGAATACGAAAAACCCGGCGCAGGAGTATGCGCACGGTTTTTCGCAGCAGACACAAGACGTGAGCGCCTACGTTACCTCCCTCCTTGCACGGTGAATTTTCCAGATTCCTGACCGAGGGAAAGTAAGTTTGGAACGCTTTTCTTTGTACTTTGGGACAAATATACAACATTTCGGCGTTCCCGGGCCTGGGCGCGCCCGAAAAGGCAATATCCGCATTCCCGGCCTTATTTGCCGCCGGACAGTGTGATTTTCAAAAGAGAAGACCCGACGCAGATTCCGGCCGCCCCGCAGACAAAAGCGAAGACGGATATAGAGTAAAAGTCGGTAAATTTGCGTTTATGCAAGAGATGAGCAGCGAAGAGAAAATACAACAGGGCGTGCGGGAAAAAGTGGCCCTGCTGCCCGATAATCCCGGCGTCTACCAGTTCCTCAACGCCGAGGGGACCATCATATACGTGGGCAAGGCCAAGAACCTGAAACGGCGGGTCAGCTCCTATTTCGTCTCCCGCGCCGACCACAGCCGCAAAGTGCAGGTGATGGTGCGGCAGATCGCCGACCTGCGCCACATCGTGGTCGGGAGCGAGGCCGACGCCCTGTTGCTGGAGAACAACCTGATCAAGGAGCTGCAACCCCGGTACAACATCCTGCTCAAGGACAGCAAGAGCTATCCGTGGATCGTGGTCAAGAACGAGCCGTTCCCGAGGATCTTTTCGACCCGCAAAGTCATCAAAGACGGCTCCTCCTACTTCGGGCCCTACTCGTCGGTGACCATGCAACGGGCCGTGTTGGAGCTGATCCGGGGCCTCTATCCGCTTCGCACCTGCAAACTCAACCTCAGCCCGCAGGCCATCGCCAAAGGAACCTATTCCGTCTGCCTCGAATACCATATCGGCAACTGCAAGGGGCCGTGCGTGGGTTACCAGAGCGAGGAAGACTACGCCGAGAACATCGCCGGGGCCAAAAACATCCTGCGGGGCGACCTGCGGCCTGCCCAAGAGTATTTCACAGCCGAGATGAAGCGGCTGGCCGAAGGACTGCATTTCGAACAGGCGGCGCGGGCCAAAGAGAAGCTCGAATTACTGTCCAATTACAGCAGCCGGTCGGTGATCGTCAGCGCCACGCTGACCAACTTAGAGGTGGTCTATGTGCTGAACGACGAGGGGGCCTCGTTCTGCAACCACATGCGGATCGTCCGCGGGGCGGTGGTCCACTCGTTCACGTTCGAGATGCGGGGCCGGCTGGACGAGTCGCCGGACGAACTGCTGGCCTTCGCGCTGGGTCAGGTCTTTTCGGAGGCCCGGGCGGAGGGAGTCCCGCTGCCGCGCGAGGTGATCGTGCCGATGATGCCGGACGCGGAGCTTTTCCCGACGGTGAACTTCACGGTGCCGCAACGGGGGGACAAGCTGGAGCTGCTCCGTCTGGCAGAGAAGAACTGCAAGCTGGCGCGACTCGAAAAGTTCAAACAGATCGAAAAGACCGACCCCGACAGGCATACGGACCGCATTATGGCCAAGATGCAGAAAGACCTGAACCTGCCGGTCGAACCGCGGTATATCGAATGTTTCGACAACTCCAACATCCAGGGTACCAACCCGGTGGCCTCGTGCGTGGTGTTCCGCGACGGAAAACCGAGCAAGAAGGATTACCGGCATTTCAATATCAAGACGGTGGTCGGGGCCAACGACTTCGCCTCGATGGAAGAAGTGCTGACACGCCGTTACGGCCGCCTGCTGGACGAAGGGCAGCCGCTGCCCGACCTGATCGTGATCGACGGGGGCAAGGGGCAGCTTTCGTTCGCGTTCGCTGCGCTCGAAAAGCTGGGGCTGCGGGGCAAGGTGTCGGTAGTGGGGCTGGCCAAGCGTATGGAGGAGGTCTACTTCCCCGGCGACCCGTTCCCGCACTATCTGAACAAGACGGGCGAATCGCTGCGCATCCTGATGCACATCCGCGACGAGGCGCACCGCTTCGGCATCACGTTCCACCGCCGAAAACGGTCGATCAACTTCCTGAAATCGGAGCTGGAAAATGTGCCGGGACTGGGCAAAACGTCGATCGACCGGCTGCTGAAGAGGTACCGGACGCTGGCGCGCATGGCACGCACTCCCGAGCCGGAGCTGGCGGAGCTGATCGGGCCGCAGCGGGCGAAGATCCTGTCGGAATATTTGGCTTCGAAAGCCGCCGCGCCCGAAGCCTCAACAGGCGAGTAACCCATCGATTTTTCGAGCAGTTTATCCCTCCTCCGACGGCTTCGGCACCGGTGCGGCCGGCATCATGCCCGACCGGTCGAACAACAGAAAAAATCGCTTTTTCATAGCGCGCATGGAGAATTATTAACAATTTATGTCACGCTATGCCTCGAATAAATCGAAAACGGTCGTCGGTGGGAGCAGGTGGACGGTGTGAATGCCCAATTCCGAAGCGGCATCCGTGTTGGGCTTGTTGTCGTCGACAAACAGGGTTTCGCCCGCTTTGAGGCCCGCTTCCTGCAAGGCGGCGAGGTAGATCTCCGGATCGGGCTTGCGCAGGTGCATGGCGTCGGAATAGAAGCACCGGTCGAAATAACTTTCGAATTTCCGGCCTGCGGGATTTTCGCGGTCGAACCGGCCGATGAAGAACTGCCGGTGAGGCAGGTTGGTATTGCTGAGCAGGAACACCCGGTATCCGCTTTCGCGCAGGCGGTCGAGCAGCTCGAACCGCCGCCAGTCATAAGGCAGGAGCAGAGCGTTCCAGGCATCCGTTATCTGCTCCGGGGTCGGCACCGGATGTCCGGCAGGAACGTAACTTTGCAGGGTACGGACAAACTGTCCTTCGCTGATGTTCCCCAGCTCTAATTGCAGGAACACTCCGGCATTGTGCGGGTGTATCTCGGCGGATTGCAGACCGCTCAGGCCCAGACGCCGGAAAGCGTCGACGGTAAGCCGGATGTCGATGTCGAGCAGGACACCTCCGAAGTCGAAAATAATGTTGCGGATTCCGGTGGCGATGGCGGGTTTCAGTTGCATGGCATGGCAGGGTTATTTGGATATTCCCCCGTAAAAGTATACTTTTGCACACATATTCTCAACCCCCCGTTTCCCGGGAGTACAGAGAAGGGCCTATAGCTCAGTTGGTTAGTAGCACCTGACTCATAATCAGGGGGTCGCTGGTTCAAGCCCAGCTGGGCCCACTCCTTGAAGAAAAAGGACTTACGACGTTTGTCGTAAGTCCTTTTTCTTTACCCTGCACTTACGCCCCCGCTCAACTTATTTGCGGCAAAAATCCGACAGTAAGATAGCATGTCGTTACCTCTCATCCTTTTCGATGTTTTTCTTAATCCTTGAGAACAGCCCCAACGCATAATCCGTGAATTATTACGTCAGCCTATGGTTCCCCCGAAACGGCCCGCCATATCAGTGGTTTCAGAATCCCCTGCAAAACCCTATGCGGACAACCTGCGCCGACACAACGACACCCGCCATCAGTTGAACCAGTGACTGTTATATCGCAAATAAACAGTTATTTCATAATCGTGTGCACGATTAAATCATCTACATTCCGTTCCGCATCGCCTCTATCCGTCGCAACAGGAACTCCCGGAACTCCTCCGATCCCTCGACCCGAATATCGTCCAACAACCCCAACACGAACCGCCCCACCCCTTCGTAACTGCACACACGGGTCTCCAACAACCACTCTGTTTCGGAGATCCGCTGCAACTCACGTTCCGCCAGCGGGAACTCCTCCGTCAGGAGGCTCGCCGACCGCAGCCCCAGCCGCAGCCGTACCGGTAACTGCTCGAAGCTGCTGATCCGGAACAGATCCATGAACCCCGACCGGTGCTCCGCCTCATTCCGCCACCCGTCCGGCAGCAACTCTACCGCTCCGATCCGCGCCACCTTGAACAATTTGTTTTCGGCCGACTCCGGCTCGTAGGCCCACACCTGAACATAGTTCGTCGTGAAGGCGAACGGTTCCACCACCCGGTCGCGGATCGCCCCTCCGTGGGCCGACCGGTAGCCGCACAGCCTCACCTGCCGGCCGGTGGTGATCGCTTCGGTCAGCGTATCGACACACCGGGCCACAGGCCCGTGAACTGTGCACTCGGCCAGCACCCGATAATCGTACACCGTGTAGAGTTTCTGTTTGAGGTTCTGTTTGAGCAGGTTCGTATCGTCGATCGACTCGATGGCCCGTTTGAGGATATAAGCCTCCTCCTCGGTGAAATGAACCAGCTCGGAGATGTCGCGGAAGTAGGGCGAAGTGCGGTCAATCCGCAAGCAATCGCCCGAGCGTTTGATCACGAAACCGGCCCCGCGGAAGGTGTCGATATAGCGATAAACGGTCCGCACCGACATCCCCAGCCGATCGGCGATCTGAGGCACGGTGTAACGGTGGTTGGCAGTGAGCAGCTTCATCAGCCGCAACAGCCGTTCGAGTTTTGGCTGGTCCATAAGCAGAGGGGATTATCCGGATGAAAATAACAAAAAAATGTCGGATTTCGGCGGCTGTGTCAAAAGTTGTCATTCAGCAGGTCCATTTTTGTACCATACTAATACGTTGTAACTATGGAGACCAAAAGACATTACGCTCATTTTCACCTGGCAGGCTTCACCCATTGGGACGGAGCCGAAGTATTCGGGGAACTGCGGATCGGAACTTTGCTGACCCTGCGGCGGGAAACGGATAATCGGTTCGACGCCTACGCGGTGGCGATCTGGTACGGCGACCACAAGTTGGGATTCGTGCCGAGGGGCGAGAACCACGAGATCAGCAAATGGCTCGAAATGGGGTACACACAGGCCTTCGAGTGCCGGATCAACCGGCTCACGCCCGACGCCGACCCCGAAGAGCAGGTCGGAGTGGTCGTGCACCTGCTGCCCGCTCCCGGGATGAGTGGCAGTGAAAAATAATGTCAGGATTGCGCAAAAAGCTCCGACTATTCACTCTGCCGGGTCGCATCCCGCAAAAGTCCAGGCCGTCGGTTCGGTTGCACTTCGGTCGGATGTCCGGTGTGCGTGCTCGCATCGAGCGTAAGATTATAACTACCATAAAGTTACGGGCCGCCAGCCAAGGCAATGCAAACTCTCGGTTGGAATACCCAGTGACCCGTCCGCCCCGACCGCTGACGCAAGCGCTCCGTCAAAGCTACCCCCTACCGGGACTGCAATGAAACTATTCGCTTTACCGGACTGCATTGCGCCACGGAGCGGAATGACAAAGAGGCTACTCGCTCTGAACCCGTTTTGTTTCCGAAAGCCAAGGCTTTCGGAAACAAAACGTCACTGCCTTACTGCGGCTGCGCGCTGACGCGCTCCGCCCCTTTTGCAGTCCGCCACAAAAAAAGGGGCGACCCCTGCGCTAAGCAAGGGCCGCCCCGGATGTTTTCACAACGGAGCAAAAGCTCCTTATTGTGATCCGCTTTCAATTTGTGTGATACAAAGAAAAGGAATTATTAGCAGAATCACAATAGTGTCCGGTAAATTTTTTTGTGTTATTTTTAAGAAGTTTTAAACCACACATGACCGCTATGAAAACCATCTGGGGCTTCGACCTCGGCACCGCCTCCATCGGCAACGCCGTCATTACCACCGACAACGAAGGGGAACCCATCGAAATCAAGCACATGGGCGTGCGCATCGTCCCCCAGACCGACGCAGACAGCGGCAAAGACGGCGCCTTCACCCAGTTCCTGAGCGGCAACGCCATCAGCAAGAACGCCAAACGGACCCAACGGCGAACCCAGCGCAAAGGCTACGACCGCTACCAGATGCGCCGAGCCACCCTCATTACAGCCCTGAAAAACAACGGCATGCAGCCCGACGAATCGTGCATGGGGCTGGAAAAGCTCGCCCTATGGTCGCTGCGCAGCCGCGCAGCCTCCGAGCGGATCACCCTGCCCGAGCTGGGACGCGTGCTGCTCCACCTGAACCAGAAACGCGGCTACAAATCGGCCCGCGCCGAAGGAAACACCAAAGAGGACACCGATTACGTAAAGACTGTCAACGGGCGCTACGAACAGTTGCGCGAACTGGGGCTCACCGTAGGCCAATACCTTTGCGGCGAGCTACTGAAAAACAGCGACTTCCGGATCAAGGACCTCGTCTATCCGCGGGCGGCCTATATGGAGGAGTTCGACCGCATCATGGCGGTCCAGCGCACGCACTACCCGACCGTCCTGACCGACGAATTTATCCGGCGGCTGCGCGACGAAATTATCTACCGCCAACGACCCCTCAAGTCGTGCAAAGGATTGGTCGCCGTCTGCGAATTCGAAGGCCGCAAACAGATCGTGCGCGGCCACGAGCGGCTTTGCGGGCCGAAAGTAGCCCCCCGCAGCTCGCCTCTGGCACAAATATGCCGCATCTGGGAGCAGGTCAACAACATCCGCATCGTCAGCAAAACCGGCACCCCCTACCCCCTCGCCACCGAACAGAAAGCCAAGTTCGCCGAATGGCTCGCAACGGCCCAAAAGAGCACCTGGACACAGCTCCAGACCCTGCTCGGCCTGCGAAAAAGCGACGGCTGGCG
>CAZAPI010000045.1:0-10592 GCA_964486945.1 uncultured Rikenella sp.
TTCGGAGTACCCGAAAGCATCGCCCGCGTGCTTAAAGGGCAATTCTTCTCTGTTTTGCATAAGCAAAACGAGAGAAGAATTGCCGCGGGCGCCGGAGATGCAAGAACGGCGGCGAGCGCAGCGAACCGTGCAGGCCGAACCGACGCAGCTGCCGAGTTGCCATCGGGTTTGCCTGAATGCGCAAGGAGGAAGCCGGAACGGCAACCCACCCCGGCGAAAGCCTGGTGCCGCTGGACACTCCAGCCGGGTTGTAACTACCTTGTGCGCCCCGCTGGCTCCGGCCTTTACAATACGAACCCACCTCCGGCGTAGACCGCAATTTAGGGTAATTACGAGCGGGTGCACCGGGGCATCCGACTCAAAAGCAGCACAATACAACTAACCGATCGGTTGTTTTTAAGTTAGCGGGGCGACTTTCAGGCGGGCGAAGCGGATCAGGTCGTCCGGGGATATCCGGATCTGCATGCCGCGGACGCCGGCGCTGATGTAAATATGGCTGAAATCTTGGCATGTCCGGTCGATATAGCCCGGGAAGGTGCGTTTCATGCCGATGGGCGAGCACCCGCCGCGGATGTATCCGGTGGTTTCCAGCAACTCGCGCAGGTGGATCATGGCGGCACTTTTGTTCCCGGAGACTTTGGCCGCCGCTTTGAGGTCGACTTCGCGGTCGCCGGGGATGATGCAGACGAAAACGCCGCTGCGGTCGCCGCGCATGACGAGGGTCTTGAATACCTGTCGGATGTCTTCGTGCAGCTGTTCGGCGACATGTCTGGCATCGAGGTGCTCTTCGTCCACCTGGTAGGGGATCAGATCATAGCTGATCCCGGCCTTGTCCAGCAGCCGGGCGGCGTTGGTTTTCGATAGTTTCATGGAGACTATAAGTTATAACAGGGTGTTTGTCGTTGGACCGGGGCCACCCCGGGCGCAGGGCTTGTTTTGCCCGGCGCCTTGGCATCGCCGGGCACTTCCGAGGGGTGCCCGAAACCGAATGCAACGGTCATTGTCACGGGAATCAGAGGCTCAGATTTTGCAGTAACCGTTCCAGTCCGGCGGCCAGGGCGTCCAATGCTTCGGGTATGTGCCATTGGTCGCGCGGGTCACCTATAAGGTTCGAAACAGAGCGCAACTGCAAAAAAGGTGCCTTTTCCGCCGCGCAAACCCCGAAAAATGCCGCGCCCTCCATGGATTCGAGCGCTTCGCTGCCTCGCGGCGGCAGGGGTGAGCATGCGCTGTTGGCCGATCGGGCGCAGATAATGCGGAATTGCCCGCGCAGCGGCTCTGCGTAAGGGCATACGATGGTTCCTGCTTCTGCGAGGGTGTCGAACGGCTCGAACCGTCCCGTTTCGGGCCGCCAGGCACCCAGGTCGGCCTGGTAGTCGCTCCCCACCAGCACGGTGTCGGCCGCCGAAAGGTGTTTCCTGGGCAAGGCTCCGGCGATCCCGGCCTGGATGATCAGGGCGGGACGATGGTCTCGTATGATCTTTAAGGTCGCGGCGGCGGTGGCTCCGGCTCCCATGCCTCCGACGTGCCACGACAGCTCGTGTCCGGCATGGCGGTCGCCTAAAAGTGCGTGCAGGGGGTGTTGTTCCAGCTGGGTGGCGGTGAGGATGGCTACGGGGCTTGTCATTTCCGGTTGCGGTTTTTCGGTTGTTGGCGGGCAGTGTTTCGGCGGCGGAGCGGATAAAATTGTCGGCAATGGTTCCGGACATGCCTTTTCGCGCTCGAAGCCGAGTCTGTCGATGCCGAGCACGGTGAGGATGCCGGATCAGAGGATGCCGAGTATCCGGTTGCGGGTCAGCAGTGCCGCGCCCCGCACGCCTGCCGTGTCGCCCAGCGTCGAAAGGCGCAGGGTGGTGTCGCGCGTGACTAACCGCAGCGAATACTTATTCAGCGCCGTGCGGATCGGGAGCATCAGGTAGTCGCCCACCTCCGAGAGCGGGCCGCCGATCACTACCAGCTCCGGGTTGAAGAGGTTGATCAGCACGCTGATGCCGCGGCCCAGCTTTTCGCCGATGCTGGTGATCAGGTCGATCGACAGCACGTCGTCGTTCTTGGCCGCCTCGATGATGTCGTGCATCGAAATCGTTTCTCCGGCCCGGAACTTGTCCGAAAGGATGGACGAGGCCCCGTCGCGCAGCCGGTCGGCGAAGATCGTTTCGAGGGCCATGCCCGACGCTTCGGTCTCCAGGCACCCTTTCTTGCCGCACTGGCAGATCTTTTCGTTGTCGAAGAACGGGATGTGTCCGAATTCGCCTGAGAAACCGGATTTACCGTAATATAATTTGCCCCGCACGATGATCCCCACGCCGATCCCGCGCCCGATGTTGATGAACAGGGCGTTCTGCACTCCGCTGTTATCCCCGCTCAGGTATTCGGCGTAGGTCATGGCCCGGGTGTCGTTCTCCACGATGGTCTCGATGCCGGTCTTTTCCCAGATGATCCGGGCCAGCGGGTAGCCGTCGGTGTTCATCGTGTTGTAGATGACCCCTGAGGCGGCGTCTACACGCCCTTTGACCGTGATCCCCATGCCGAGGATCTTGTCCCGTGCGCTGCCCAGCGTGGCGATGAACTCCTGTATGCGCTGGACGAGGGTCTCGATGAACTGGGTGTTCGTGTTGTAGGCGAAGGGGATGTCTTTCTGTACGGTGACGGGATTCTTGTTGAGGTCGATCACCTCGAAGCAGAGCGCGTCGTCCAGGATGGTGACGCCGAGGAAGTAACCGGAGTCGGACACCAGTCCGAAGGCGCAGGGTCTGCGGCCGCCGCCGGTCTCGATCTTGCCCAGGTCGCGGACGTACCCCTCCTGGATCAGCTCGCCCACCAGCTTGGTGATCGTGGGGTTGCTGACATTCAGGATGCGAGACAGGTCGGCGATGGTGCAGTCCCCTTCGGTGGCCAGGGCCAGAATGATGCGCCGCTTGAGCATGAAAGCTTTGTAAGCCACTACGCTCATGTTCTCGTCGGTGACGGAACCCAGAATGGAGGTGTTGGTGGTCATAGTTATGAGTCGGTGTTGGGTTGTTGGTAGTATCCGTATTGACAGAATTAATGGCGCAAGTTAGGGAAATTTGTTTTCAAAACGAAAAGCGATCGGTAATAATTTGAATAATAGGGTATGTCTTAGGGAAAAATATAAGGCGACGGAAAAAAAGTTTTTTTGTATGCGATTTTTTCTATACCTTGCACCAAAATTGTACGAATAGCCGCGGCTTGCGGCACTTTCTGCGCTCCGGTACTCCGGTCCGGTGTCAGGATTGCTGGACCGGAAATTTCAGTGGCGCAGTGTGTCCGGAAAACTGACATATTTCGCGGCTTTCCGTTTCGGGCATGTTATTTGCCGACTGGCTGAAAAGAGAACTACTGCTTTATTAAAAACAGAGGTTATGGAATATAACGAAAACGACTACGATTACAACGACTATCCGCAGCAGGAGGGGAGTAGCTCGGTCAAAGGGCTCAAGATCGCCATCATCATCCTGCTGGCCGTGCTGGCCGTCATCTCGTTCTTCTTCTGGCGTCAGGTCCAGGAACTCAAGCAGAGCGAAGTGGGGCTGACCGAGGAGCGGGATACGCTGACCAACCGGCTGGCGGTGCTGCTGGGTGAGATGGGAGACCTGAAAGTGGACAACGACACGATGAACGTGGCCCTGATGCAGCAGCGGCAGATCGCCGACTCGCTGCTCGACCGACTCAAGAAAGAACGCAGCTGGAACTACTCCAAAATCAAGAAATACGAACGTGAACTCGGGACGCTGCGCACGGCCATGCAGGGCTTCGTGCGGCAGATCGACTCGCTCAACCGGCTCAACCAACAGCTGGTCGGGGAGAACCTGCGCTACAAGAAAGAGGTGTCTTCCCTGAAGCTGCGCACCGAAGCGGCCGAAGAGATGACGCAGGAACTGAACAACAAGGTGAAACGCGGTTCGCAGCTCCGGGCGCGCGAAGTGGTGCTGTTGGCGTACAACACGCGGAACAAACTGGTCAGCAAGGCCAAACAGACGGAGAAACTGGTGACGGAATTCATCTTGGCGGCCAATGACCTGGCCATTCCGGGCGAACGGACGGTATATGTCCGCATCATCACCCCGGATGCCGATATTCTCGGTGCGCCGGACGGCGGACGGTTCACTTTTGCGGGCGAGTCCATTCCGTACTCGGCCAAACGTGTCGTGGACTACCAGGGCGAAGACTTGCCCGTGAGCGTGTACTATGATGTCACGGGCCTCTATCCGGGGCAGTATACCGTGATGGTGTATGTCGACGGGCAGATGATCGGGCAGAGCGACGTGATCCTGAAATAGGTTCCGGGAACGGGGCGGGGGACTGCCGGTTATCGTTCGAATCGAAGCGGGGCGCACTGAGACAGTGCGCCCCGCTTTTTGTTTGGAAGCTCCGCGATTTGGGATTACTTTTGTGGCCGACTATGAAGATCAGGGATTTGGACCTGGGCGAGATGCCCCTTTTTCTGGCGCCGATGGAGGATGTCACCGACCCCTCGTTCCGCTATATCTGCAAGCGGTTCGGGGCCGATATGATGTACACCGAATTCATCTCGGCCGACGGGCTGATCCGCGACGCGCGCAAATCGCTCGAAAAGCTCAATATAGTTGACGAAGAGCGGCCGATCGGGATTCAGATTTACGGCAACGAGATCGGGCCGATGGTCGAAGCCGCTTTGGTGGCCGAGGCGGCGCGGCCGGAGGTGATAGACATCAATTTCGGCTGTCCGGTCAAGAAGATCGCGGGGCGGGGCGCAGGCTCCGGCATGATGCGCGACGTGCCGAAGATGGTGGAGATGACCCGCCGGATCGTGCAGGCGGTGAAGCTGCCGGTGACGGTCAAAACGCGGCTGGGCTGGGACGACGAATCGAAAAACATCGAGGAGATCGCCCTGCGTTTGCAGGACGTGGGGATCGAGGCGCTGACCATTCACGGACGCACGCGGGCGCAGATGTACCGCGGCGAGGCGGACTGGACGCTGATCGGAGCCGTGAAAAACAATCCGGCCATACATATACCTATTATCGGCAACGGCGACATCACCTCCGGCGTGAAAGCGGCCGAAATGCGCGATCGGTATGGAGTGGACGGCTTGATGATCGGAAGGGCGACTTTCGGGCGGCCGTGGATCTTCCGGGAGGTGAGGCACTATCTGGAAACGGGCGAAATTTTACCGCAGCCGACGGTGCGGGAGCGGGTGGCATTGGCCCGGGAACACTTGGCGAAGTCCGTGGAGCTGAAAGGCGAGCGGACGGGGGTGCTGGAGCTGCGCCGTCACCTGAGCTGTTATTTCAAAGGATTGCCCGATTTCCGGGAGACGCGCGCCAGGCTGGTGACCGAACCGGAGGCTGAGGGGGTCGTGCGGATACTCGATTATATTTCAGAACGTTGGGGTGATTGGGATGCCACCTCGACGGTCCCTCCTTCGGTTTACGAGCGGGAGTAGGGACTGAGGGCCGGCGGGAGAGATGAATTTTTTTTGGAATTTTTTGCCGGATTTTTTGGAGGCAAAGGAAATTTGATTACCTTTGCATCGTCAAACGACAACGGGGCGGCCGGTTGGCGGATGACGGAAAATATTCCTCGATAGCTCAGTTGGTTAGAGCACCTGACTGTTAATCAGGGGGTCCAAGGTTCAAGTCCTTGTCGAGGAGCTTAAAAGTCAAAGGGTTGCGACCATTGTCGCAACCCTTTGACTTTGATCTTGCAAACAATTCGGGTGATGTTTTCTTTTCAATATATCACATATCTTTTCTTAGTCTGTTGACAGAACAACACAGATATAGAAAGAGGTATGCGATTGTACCGTCTTGATTCGTTCATAATTAGATTAAGGCGTATACTGATTTTAAGGAGAGTTCGTAATGTGAGGCTCTTGGACGACGGTTTCCTTAGCGGGAGCCGGGGGATAATACCAACAAAAAAGCGAGACTGGGTATCCAGTCTCGCTTTTTATGTATCTTCACGCAGATACTGAAGTTAAAGTGAAGTGTCCAAAAGAAAACCCCGGGTCCATCACTGGTAACGAAAAGCCAGGAGAGGGACGACCGGGACGGTCGTTACGAAAATAATACAAATATGGAACTCGACAAAACTTTCTTTGAAAAAGTTTTGTCAAATAAATGGATAGAGAAGTATTTTAGTATCCATCCGAACAATGAAGCATTAGCCCTAATCCATTATCAATGCAATATAGAGCTATCAGAGGCATTCTACAACTGCATATCGGTATGTGAGGTAGCATTGCGCAATGCTATTTCACGGGAATTAGTCGCATACTTCGGACGCGATGATTGGTATACTCAATTGTCAAAACCCGGCCTGGCCGACTTGAATCATTATATTATTACGGCTAATAAGCAAATCTCGGGTCGTAGAGAATTGGCGGCTCCTTCTAAGAT
Organism: uncultured Rikenella sp.; assembly: GCA_964486945.1. Classification (GTDB taxonomy): domain Bacteria; phylum Bacteroidota; class Bacteroidia; order Bacteroidales; family Rikenellaceae; genus Rikenella. The sequence goes on from CAZAPI010000045.1 coordinate 6,402, forward strand.
CATAGCCGACTGACCTTAGGTTTTTGGGTCTCATTGTTTAATAGTGAATATGAATTGATCCTGTGGCAAGCTTTGCGTCGTGCGTTTCCTTACATGCCTAAGCCGCAGCGCCAACGGAAGAATGTGTCGGCCCCGCTTAACCGTTTCAGGTCATTCCGTAACAGGATATTTCACCATGAGCCAATTTGTTGGAATTTATACCGGGTTCAATAGATTCACAACGAGATTTTACAAATCATGGGGTGGATCAATAAAGATTTTCCGACCTGGATAGGCTCTTTTGGTCCGGTTGAAGATGCGCTTGCTTCGATTCACGACTGGTTGGCCGAAGAATCATAGTCTGGAGAACTCAAGGCACCCAATTCAAAATAAAGTCTCGCGCGGTTGGTCTTGACAAGCCCAATCTCTTTATTACTTATCGGATAAATTGTTGTTTATCTTATGTTAAATCAAGATGAAATTATCCGAAAGAAAACGCATATGTTATAAAAGCCCGTCACCGGCTGTCAATCTTCAACTCTTCGGACGGGCCTTAGGGGATAAGCAGCGGGCGAACGCCTGGGGGATTATCGATTGATTCGGTGCAAGATAAACTGCCCCTCTTCCCCTTCGATCAGCTTGTACGTCCCGCCACGCAGAACCACCGAAGAGCCCGGAATCAATGTAAAAGTCTGTTCGTTGTCCGTCATTACCGGCAAAACCTCGTCCCCCGGTTTGGGCTTACGGAACGTCATCCCCTGTTCCACAGCGGTTACGACACGGGTCGCTCTGCCGATCCCCAACGTCGATCCGACACCGATCACAGTCGTTGCCTCCATATCCTTTTGCCGGACGATCCGGTCGACCTGCAACGCGTCGAAGTCGATCGTTCCGTGGTTTAAGTGCGATTCTTTCAACTGTTCGGCCCGTCCCCTCAATCGCAGAGCCCCGAAGTTGAACGCCTGGGCCCCCAGAGTTTTCACCCCATCGATCGTCAGGTCGGCCGTCGCATGATTGAACGCTTTGATTTCGACTGTCGGCGTGTCGAATATCCGGGCTTCGACTTTGGCATGATTGAAAATCTCGATCGACAACGTTTCAGTTGCCGTCAGGTCCAGTCCGCTCAAGTCCGTACGATTGAAGAATTTGAACCTGACCGCCCGGAGCTTGACGTCGTCAGCCAACCGGAACGTCCCTTTCGAGTAAAACGAGACTGCGTTCAAGTCTCCGACCGTAATCACGGCCCGTCCCTTGAAGTTGGATACGGTCTGCATGGCCCGTGCGCCGTTGTGTTCGTAAGTCTTCAGGTAACCGTTCGAGAGGTACAATTCCCCGCCCCGTAACGAGCAATATACCCGATCCTGCCCATCTTCCCCTTTTTTCAACCCGCGGGCCAGATCTTTGTCTGTATACCCCCCTCTGTCTCTGTTGCTCGAGGCGCTCGAATCGATCGGCACGCCGGCCGGAATCTCCAGCACCAAGCTGTTCGGCATCCCCTGCCGGACCTCGACGTCGAAGTCGCCCGAGACGTAGAGCCGTTCGATCGCCTGTCCTTCGAAAAGGGTAAGGGTCTGAGTAGCAACGGGGTTATTTTCCTGTGCCCAAGTCTTGCCTCCCTCGGAAAAAACTAAGGCGGCCAGACAAATCATCGACAAATGTTTCATATAGCGTTGATAAAGGTAGATTGTTACAATATTAGCAATAAAAACGGATTATTGTAAAAGGTTGTTTTGAAATTTTTAATAACCTATTTGTGCTATTTTTCAGAAAATATATTACATTTATTACGTTGAAATTGATTCATTGATGCCAGCTCGCTTATCTTCATACGTCATTTTTACAGAGTTGGATGACTCTGATAACAAATACATGCTTGTGCATGGATGCACCGGAGCAATCGATATAGCTTCGGAGAGTATCGTTTCGTATTTACAGTCGGAGGATATATTGACGCCGGAAGCGGCTCCTTTCTCGCAAAAGACGTGGGATACGCTGGTGGCGCGAGGGTATATTACCGCAAAAACGGCGGAAGAAGAATATGCTTTTGCGGGACGGATGGATTGATGTCGGTTGTGTTTGCGGTTGTTCTGTGGAGATCCGCTTTGTCAGTGGGGCGGAAATTGATTTACAGCGTACTGGCTGTGGTGATTCTGTTGTCGATGGCCGTGTCTCATCGGACCGAGGTGTGGCGGACGATGCAAATGGTCGAAACTGTGTCGCAGCAACGAAGTCTCGACGGACGGCTTGACGGAGTGCAGGCAGCCTTGAAGATCGTATGCGAGTATCCGTTGATGGGTGTCGGTAGCGGAAATTATTCGTTGGCAGCCGATGAATATCTTTACGAGGATGATTACACGCCTTTTACTCCGATTGCTTCAGGAATAGCTGTTCAATTGCCGGTCGAAAAAGGATGGATCGGGGTGGTGTTGTGGCTATTGATCCCGATTGCCATGGCGGGGATAGCCGTTCGTCGTCGGCGAAGTGCTCCGGAAGAGACGATTATTCTGACTACATTGGTTGCGATCGTGGTCCGTGAGACAACATTTCCGACCCTGTTGGATTATGGCGGGATGCAGGTGCTGGTTTTTGCGCTCTTGGCCGTTTATGCGAATCGCTTATCAAAAGATAGTAACCCGACTTACGTAATTCCGGTCAGAGTTACTCGCTGGCTTGTATGGCTTCCGTTCATTGTCTGTATGGGAATTTTTGTAGCAGACCGTGGTCAAGAGCGGAGCGAACAGGTTAATAGGGCCGGTTTGCAGGCTTTATCCGCCGGGAATTGGGATGAGGCGGAAAAACTCCTGGATAAAGCCGGGGATGCGGTGCCTTACAAAATGAATCGAAGTGCTTTGTATTGGCACAGATTCAAACGTACTGGCGAAGAGATCTATCTACATCGAGCCGAAAAGGAATTGCTGGAGGCGGCGGTTCGGAATCCCAAAGATCTACGGATCGAATACGGTCGAGCGGTCGTACTCGATGCGACCGGACAGGTCGATTCGGCACAACAGATAATCAGACGACTGGTGGAACGATTTCCTAATAATGCGTTATATCGCACTACGCTTTTCGAGATGCTATATCGAGGTGGACATAAGTCCCGAGAGACGGAGAAACACCTGGTCCGCGCGATCGAATTGGCCCCTGGAATATTGGAAACACCTTTGTGGAGGCAGGTATTGGCGGAGGACAGTACATGGGAAACTCAAGTGAAGAACATTTTGAAATGTAAGGCCTATGATTTATTGAATCGCTCTTTCTCGGGACAATTTATTCAAAAACAGGAGGTTATTCGTGAAAATCGTAATCCGATCGATTCATTCGTTGAAAATAATGTTTTGACATTGGCTCATTATGGGAAAATAATGTTTACCTCTAGGAATTCAGAAATGGCGACCGTGTTATTAAGTCGGGCGGTGGAAGCGTTGCCCAACTTGTCGAAACCGTGGAGTTGTTTGGCGGTTATGGCTTTCGAGACGGGGGATACGATCAGTGGCAGGCGTTTTTTGCGACGAGCGTGGTTTTTGGATTCGGACGACGAATTGACACGGCGATTGATGGAAGAATACGAGCCGAACAAAATGGCTCGTTTCGCCCAACGACAGAATAGACAACGCCCTTCGTATCCATACCGGTTTTTATATCGTAGTTCGAGACTCAAGTTCGATTCCTGGTACGGATCGGCTCCGCTGAGTTTCGAGTATATCGGAAGCGAAAAAACGAATAAAGAATTTTGACAAATACGTAACGGCATGATAACACTTACCGACATCAGCAAGATTTTTTACACGAGCGACGTTCAGACGCGGGCGCTGGACGGCGTGAACCTGACGATCGACAAAGGGGAATTCGTCTCCATCATGGGACCTTCGGGGTGCGGCAAATCTACCATGCTCAACATCATGGGGTTGTTGGACGAGCCGACCTCGGGATCGTTGAGTATCGACGGGGTGAATAGTGCCGGCATGACCGATAAACAGCTCGCCGCCCTACGCAACCGCAAACTCGGGTTCATTTTCCAAAGTTTCCACCTGATCCCCGCGTTGAATGTGGTGGACAATGTGCTGTTGCCGATGCACTACCGGCCGAAAGAGATGAGCGGAACCGAGATGCGCAAGCGTGCCGAGGAGATGCTGGCAAAGGTCGACTTGGCGCACCGGATGAAACACTTTCCCACGCAGCTTTCCGGCGGTCAGTGCCAGCGTGTGGCCA
>CAZAPI010000046.1:0-10576 GCA_964486945.1 uncultured Rikenella sp.
TACGCCCCAAGGTAATCAAAATTTCGGTTCCCTGCTCGAACGGCACCCCCGCTTCGAGCGACTGTGCGAGCACCACCCCCATCCCCGTGAACTTCGGCTTGAGCCCGACACTCTCCGAAATCTCCAGCGCCTCGCCGAGCGTCAGTCCCCGCAAATCCGGCACTCCCGCCGTCACCGGCATCGGCGCCGGAACGATCACCCGCCCCCCGCTGTCGATCGCCACAGTTCCCTCGTAAGGCAACCTCGGCACCCCCGCCACATTCAGCTCCTTCATCAGTTCGCCAAGCTGCGCCGATGGCCCCGGGAGCGCCCTGAGCGCCGGGTCGAACGCCTGCGCCCGCGGCACCACCCGGTTCGTGAGGTTGTAATTCATGGCATAAACCCGGTCGGCCACCGTCTTGAACAGCGGACCCGCCAGCGACACCCCGTAATACGGCTTCTTGGAGCCCTCCGGATGGTAAGTCTTCAGCGCCACGATAATGGAATACTTCGGCTTGTCCGCCGGCAGGTAGCCCACCATCGAGCCGAGGTAGTGCCGCCCGCCGGTGCTGCTACGGTAGCCGTGTCGGCCGATAGCCACCTGCGCCGTGCCCGTCTTGGCCGCGATCCGGTATCTCGGATTCCGGAGCATTTTCCCCGTCCCGTTGACAACCACCCCCTCCAATGCCCGCTGTACGTTCCGCAGGGTAGCCTGCGAACAGATGGCCCGGTTGAGCGTGTCGGTCGGGAAGCTCCGCACCGTCTTGTCGTACTGCCGGAGCTCCCGCACGAACATCGGTTTGACCATCACCCCGCCGTTGGCCACGGCATTATAGAGGGTCAGAGTATGGATCGGAGCCACGCGCACAGCATAACCATACGACATCATGGTCAAAGTCGTGCCGTCCCAGCCGTTCTTCATGCCCGGGTGCTTGACCAGCGGCCGTGCCTCTCCGGCCAACTGGAGATCCAGCGGCTTGTGTATCCCCAGTTTGTTGATGGCATTGACGAACTTGGCCGGCTGGCCGGCGTAGGCCCGGTTCACCGCCTTGGCCATCCCGATATTGGACGATTTTTCGAACACCTGCTGCAAAGTCACCCCCCCGAAGCCCCCCTCGTGCGAGTCCACGACTTTGACCGGCCCGATCTGCACCACGCCGTCCTCCGTGTCGATAAAGGTGGAGAGCGGCATGCGGGCGTCGTCCAGCAAGGCGATCAGCCCCGCGAGTTTGAACGTGGAGCCCGGTTCCATGCTCATCCCGATGGCATAGTTGTAATCCTCGACCAACGTCCCGTCCGAACGGCGGGTAACGTTCGAGAGAGCCTTGATGTCGCCCGTAGCCACCTCCATCACCGCCACGCAGCCCCAGTCGGCCTCGGCCTCGACGATCCACTCCCGCAGGGCGCTCTGCACCATGTCCTGCATCTCGATATTGAGGGTGGTCACCACGTCGTAGCCGTCCACCGGGTCGATGTTTCGGTCGCTGGCGATCGGTGTCCAGAAGTTTCCCGATATTTTCTGTTTGAGCGTCTCCCCCGGCTGCCCTTTCAGGTAGTCGTCGAAGCCCCCTTCGATCCCCAGCTTCACGCCCGACTGGTTCACGAAGCCAAGCGTGCGCCGGGCCAGCTCGCCGTGCGGATTGACCCGTCGGTTGTTCTCGATGGCGAGGAAACCGCCCCGGTTCGGCCCGAACCGGAAAAGCGGAAATGTACGGACGACCTGCAATTCGAGGAAATCGACTTTGCGCCGCGTGACCAGGTGGTACCGTTTTTTTTCGGCATGGGCCTTGACTAACTCGGCTTTGTATTCCGCCGCATTTTTGTCTTTGAAGAAATGGGCCAGGCAGAGGCTCAGCGAATCGACGTTGGCATTGAACAACTCCGGAGTCAGGCCGCCCGCAGCCATGTCCATGCGCAGTTCGTAATAGGGGATCGAGGTGGCCATCAGCCGCCCGTCGTCAGAATAGATGTCGCCCCGCGCCCCTTCGATCACCTCGGTGCGGTAGCTGTACTTGTTCGACAGGTCGCGCAGGGCTTTCCCCTCGCTGCCCACCTGGAGCCAGACGACACGCCCCAGCACGGCCAGCCCCAGCAGCAGGAACAGCACGTACAATACCTTGACCCGCCGCAGGATCGCCTCCTTGATGGGGCTTCGCTGCAGTTTGCCGGGCGTGCCGGCAGAGGGGATGGGAGGTGGCGACGTCTGGGCCATGGATAAAGTCTAATCTTCGATAATATGGGGCGGCGGCCCGTCCTGCACCAGCGGAATGCCCCGCTCTTCGAGCAACCGTTCGATCTCGCTCTGGCGGGTGAGGGTCATCCGCACGGCCGAAGAGGTGACCGCCTCGGTCTTGAGCTGTTTGAGTTCGTCCGAGATGCGGTCCAGTTCGCCGTGCTTGTGCTGGATATGGAATCCGTTGGCGATATAGAGCAGCATCAGGAATACGATGTAAACCAGCACCGGCAGCCGCCGCGTGAACTCGTCGTGCGACAGCACGCTGCCGGTGAAGAACTGCCCGATGCGGATACCTTTTTTCCCCCGCCGGGGCCGCCTTTCCCCGGCCGGAGCCGGCTCCCCGACACCCGGCATCTCCTCCGGGCTGACCGGTGCGTCCGGCTCGCGCCAGTCCTCCGGGGCGGCATCCTCGTCAGGCACGACAACGGCGGGCGGGGTCTCCTCCACCAAAGGCTCCCCCGGCCACCGTTCGTTGTCATGTCGCTTGCGAAGCCGCATACTTTGGTCTATTTGAACAGGTCGGTCCCCGTTCCCTCCTTTTTAGCTTTCGGCCCGTGCCTGCGTGAGTTTGTCCCGCGTGCGGGAAAGCGCGGAAACTTGGGCGAATAGAGCCCGGCCCCTCCACCGCGGCTCGTTGCACTCGCCCCCGTCACCGCCCTACCGGGGCTCCGCGCTCCGGGCCATTGATTTCGGGCTGCCACCCGGGGCGAAGTGCCGAAAGCATGTGGCGGCGGCCCGACGTTCCTTACAGGGCACTATTCCAATGGCCGTCATTCCGTTTCCAGTCGCTCCGCCCCCCGCAGTTTCGCGCTCCGCGCCCGCGGGTTCCGCTCGATCTCTTCCTCCGTCGGGAGAATGACCTTGCCCACCGCCCTGAGCGGCACGGAAGCCCGGCCGAAGAAATCTTTCTCCACCTTACCGTCCGGCGTTCCGCTGCGGATGAAGTTCTTCGTCAGCCGGTCCTCCAGCGAATGGTAGGTGATCACGCTCAGCCTGCCGCCCGGAGCCAACAGCCGGATCGCCTGGGCAAGCATCATCTCCAGCGCCTGCATCTCGCCGTTCACCTCGATCCGCAAAGCCTGGAACAGCTTGGCCCGGAACTTCGACTCCGCTCCCCTCGGCGTCACGCTTTCGGTGGCTTGCAACAAGTCCCGGATCGTAACGATCGGCCCGGTTTCGGAGCGGTGCCGGATAACGGCGTTCGCCACCCGGAAACACTTGTCCAGCTCGCCGTAACGCCCGAAAAGGGTCGCCAGCTGCTCCGCCTCGTAGCTGTTCACCACGTCCGCCGCCGTTCGCGACCCGCTGTTCCGGTTCATCCGCATGTCTAGCGGCCCGTCGAAACGAAACGAAAAACCCCGCTCGGCCGTATCGAAATGGTGCGACGAAACGCCGAGGTCGGCCAGTATGCCGTCCACCTGTTCGAACCCGGTCGCTCGCACGCAGCCGCGCAGGAACCGGAAATTATTGTGCACCAGCGTGATCCGTTTGTCATCCGGCGCATTGGCCAACGCATCGGCATCCTGGTCGAACGCGATGAGCCGCCCTTTTTTGCCGAGCCGGGCGAGTATCTCGCGCGAGTGGCCGCCGCCGCCGAAAGTGACGTCCACATAGACGCCGTCCGGACGGACATTCAGCATATCGACACTCTCGCGCAGCAGGACGGGTTCATGGTATTCGGACATAATCGAAAAACGGGCCGTAAAGAGTTAAAATTGGGGTAAAGTTACATTTTTTTTACATTTGCGGCACATTATGGAGACCATAGACATAGGCCGCCTGCTGCGCAACAAGAATCCCCGGCTGGCGAAATGGACACCCCGCTTCGTGATCCGGTGGATCGAACGGCTGGTGCGGCTCGGGAAGATAAACTACGTGCTGGCCAATTTCGGCGACCAGCCGCCGATGGAGTTCATCCGTTCGACGCTGGACTATATCGGCGTGACCTACACGGTTCACGGCACGGAAAACATCCCGCAGAGGCGGCGGGTAATCTTCGCCTCGAACCATCCGCTGGGCGGGCTGGACGGCCTGATGCTGGCCGAGGCAGTGAACCCGCATGTGCCGTCGGTGAAGCTGATCGTCAACGACCTGCTGATGAACCTCGAACCGCTGGCACCGATCTTCGTGCCGGTCAATAAATACGGCTCTCAGAGCATGGACTACGCACGGCGGATAGTGGAGATGTACGAGAGCGACACGGCAGTCATCACCTTTCCGGCGGGCCTCTGCTCACGGCTGATCCACGGACAGATCACCGACCCGCCGTGGTACAGGAATTCCGTCCAGAAAGCCTGGGAGAGCGGGCGGCTGGTGGTGCCGGTCTATATCGAGGGTCGCAACTCGATGTTTTTCTACCGGTTCGAAAGACTACGCAAAGCACTGAGAATCAAGCTCAACCTCGGCACCATACTGCTACCCAAGGAGATGTTCGACCAGAAAGGCAAACACCTCGATATCTATATCGGCGAACCGGTGGAGCTGACGCAGGAGCATACGATCCGCGAGTGGGTCGACATTATCCGGCGGAAAACTTATGCGCTGAAACCGTAAACATACCGATGCGGAATCGTGATGCGGTGGATGGACAACGATTTTGTCCATCCACCGCATCATTAACTGCCGCAGGTTCCTGCGACCGGAAAAGGAGATCCGCTCCGCAGGGAATCGCCGGATCAAAATAGCGAACGAATATTCGACTCTGACAAATCTTCGCCCGTGGGCACGAGAGGGGAACCATCCCGCCGGGACACCGCCGCACAATAAAAATTTCACGGAACGCGATTTATCATTACTTTTGTTCTTTTATTCAGATAACAGACAGCCAGACACGAAAATATGACGATGGAACCGATCATCGAGCCGGTCGACCGCGAACTGCTCGAAGCCGAACTTACCCCGGAGCGCATATGGCGCAAGAGCAATAAAGGCGGCAACGTACTCTACACCCTGACCGCCGCCGAATGTCCCAACGTGATGCGGGAGATCGGGCGGTTGCGCGAGGTCTCGTTCCGCGACGGGGGCGGAGGCACCGGCAAGAGCATCGACATCGACGAACTGGACACGGTCAGGGGGGGATACACCCAGCTGATCGTATGGGATCCGGCAGCCCGCGAAATCATGGGCGGCTACCGTTACATCATTCCGCGCTCCACCCATCCGGAATACCTCTCCACAGAACATTATTTCGAATTCAGCGACACCTTCCGCCAGAAATACCTGCCTTACACACTGGAGCTGGGCCGCTCTTTCGTGCAGCCCAAATACCAGTCGCGCAACAACCCGAAGAGCCTTTTCGCGCTGGACAACCTTTGGGACGGATTGGGCGCCATCGTGGTGCGCAATCCCGACGTGAAATACTGCTTCGGCAAGGTGACCATGTACGGCGACTACAACCGCAATGCGCGGAACATGCTGCTCTATTTCCTGAAAAAGTACTTCCCGGACCGCGAGAACCTGCTCCGCTCGCGCTACCCGGTGCACCTGGACATAGACGAAGCCAAGATGGAAGCCCTGTTCGTGGGTAAGGACTACACCGAGGACTACCGCATCCTTTCGCGCAACATCCGCGACTTCGAGGAGACCATCCCGCCGCTGATCAACGCCTACATGAGCCTCTCGCCGACCATGAAAGTGTTCGACACGGCGCTGAATCCCGACTTCGGAAACGTCGAAGAGACGGGTATCCTGATCACCCTCAGCGAACTGTACGTCCAGAAGGTAGAACGCCACCTCTCCAACATCGAGTAGCCCCTCCTTTCCCCGGCGGCGCGGCATGTCCGCTTTCCTGAAACGCATCGGCTTCGACCCGCTCGTCCTGAGCCTTTCCGCCGCCATTTTCCGGACGTGGCCGACCCCATTGTGGGTGCCGGGCACGAAACCGGTCGCCGGCCGAAACCGCCGGATGGGATTCTGACCGCGGAGACCGCATCGCGCCCCTCTGCTCTGCGGATCGAAGAAATCGCTGGTGCACAGTGCGGTGATGCCCAGGGCGCCGGTGGCCGGCCACACCCCCACCGGGATACTTCATGCTGCCGATTATGATCTGCCATGCAACTGGCGATGGCAGGAATTATCGCCCGGCGCATGTCCGCGGAAAAATAGTACCTTTGTCGGCGAATATGTATCAGGCGACCATCACCAACGACGAAATCAACGAGATGCCCGTGGGACACTTCCCCGGGCGCGTGCTCGTCGTGGACAGCGAGGAAGCCATGCGCGAGGCCGAAGCCCTGCTACAGGGCGAGACCCTCGTGGGGTACGACACCGAGACCCGCCCGTCGTTCCAGAAAGGAACCACATACGGCATGGCGCTGGTACAGATCTCCACGGCAGACGTCGCCTTGCTCTTCCGGGTCAAGCTGGCCCCGCTCTCCGAAGCGATACGGGCCATGCTTTCTTCGCCGGACGTAATCAAAGTCGGCGCGGCCATCCGCGACGACATCCGGGGCATGCACAAAGTGGCCGAGTTCACGCCTGCGGGGTTCGTAGACTTGCAGTCCGTGGTTAAACACTGGGGGATCGAGGAGCTGAGCGTCAAGAAAATGGCTGCCATCGTGCTGGGGATCAAGGTCTCCAAGGCCCAGAGGCTGACCAACTGGGAGGCGGTGCGGCTCACCGAGCCGCAGCAGGATTACGCAGCGATGGATGCCTGGGTCTGCCGCGAAATCTACCTGCGCCTGCGGGCAGACAATGCAGACTTGATGGACGATGCCGTGAAAGCGCTGCTGCGGCAGCAAGCCGAGGGCGAAATACCGGCCACACAAAAAACGGCGGGCAGGCGGCCCAAGCGCAGCGGCGCTTCGCGACGGTACCGCCGCCGCAAACCGGCAGCCGGGACGGATACCGACCCGGCCGGCCGAATCTCTATTTCCGACGAATCGAATGGTAAGACTGACACTTCGGCGCGGTAAGGAAGAATCCCTGCTCCGCCGCCACCCGTGGATATTCTCCGGGGCTATTTTCGACACCGACGGCGAGCCCGAGGAGGGCGACGTGGTCGACGTCTACACGGCAGAAGGGGCATTTATCGCCCGCGGGCACTGCGGCATCGGCTCCATCGCCGTGCGGGTGCTCACTTTCGACCAGGCGCAGCCGATCGACGCCTCTTTCTGGGTCGACCGCATCCGGGAGGCATACGGGGTGCGGAAAACGCTGGGCCTGACCGACTCCGCCGAGACGACCTGCTACCGGCTGGTGCACGGCGAAGGGGACAGCCTGCCGGGGCTGGTGATCGACATTTACGGCACCACAGCGGTGATGCAGGCCCATTCGGTGGGCATGTACTTAGTGCGGGACGAGATCGCGGAAGCCTTGAAAACGGTCTATGGCCCCGACAAGCTCACGGCCGTGTACGACAAAAGCGCGGGAACCATTCCGCCCAAAAGCGGGATCGAAGCCGTGGACGGTTACCTGTGGCGCGCCGATCCGGCCGCACCGGCAGAGGAAATCGTTCGGGAAGGGGGCAACCGCTTCCGGGCCAACTGGGAGGACGGACAAAAGACAGGCTTCTTTATCGACCAGCGCGACAACCGTGCGCTGGTGGCTAAATACTCGCAGGGGCGACGGGTGCTGAACACCTTCTGCTATACGGGGGGCTTTTCGGTCTACGCTTTGCAGGGCGGGGCGACGGCAGTCGACTCGGTGGACAGTTCGGAAAAAGCGATCCGCCTGTGCGCCGAAAATATCGCACTGGCCGATCCGGCGGTACCGCACCGGGAAATTGCGGCGGACGCCTTGGGTTTCGTGCGGAACATGCCGCAGGACGCCTACGACCTGGTGATCCTCGACCCGCCGGCGTTCGCCAAGCACCACAAGGTGCTGGGGAACGCGCTCCAGGGCTACAAACGGCTCAACGCGGCAGCGCTGGCCAAGATGCCGAAAGGAAGTATCCTCTTCACATTCAGCTGTTCGCAGGCAGTCTCGCGCGAGCAGTTCCGCACGGCGGTGTTCAGCGCGGCGGCCATCGCAGGACGCCGGGTACGGATTTTGCACCAGCTCACCCAGCCGGCAGACCACCCCGTGAACATCTACCACCCGGAGGGGGAATACCTCAAAGGACTGGCGCTCTACGTCGAATAACACAATAAACACAAGGCCGCAGCCGTTACAACGGCGGGAAATTGCAGCCGTACGATATGAAAACCCGGATTTGGACAGCACTCCTGCTTTGTTTGCTTCTCTCGCCGCTTTCGTCGGGGGCCGTGCAGCGGATACGCGCCAAACCGATACTCAAGGCCGACAAGGAGTATAACGCCATATTGCTCCATGTGGCGCAGTATTTCGTGCTGACCATTCCGGATGGCAAGACGATGGGAGACATCGACTACGCCATCCGCTGCACTTTCGTGATCGCCCCGAACGGCGCCCTGCGCCAGCTGGAGATCGAAAACGACATGGACGGCTGGTCGGGCCTGTTCGAAGGGTCGGACGCCCGGCGGACCGAAACGTGGCTCCGCAATGCGGTGCTCGACGGAATGAATGCCGTCCCGCCGTTCGACATGAACCAGATACGCGCCACCAAGTCGGCCAAGAAACGAACGGTGGTCTTCTCGTTCGGTAAGCCGGGGACGGGACAGTCGACCAATATCCCGTTCATGGGCTTCAACACGAACATCATCGACGCCAACCTGAACCAATCGCTTCAGGAACAACAGCAGGCGGTGCGCGAAGGCAAGCAGATCGGCGACTCCCCGAAACTCGGGATGTCGCGGTTCGAGGCCGAACGGCGCTACCTGAACAAGAACAAAGCCTGGGGAGGATTCACGGAAGACAATATCAAGTCCACGATGAAGCCGAAGTACGATCCGTACAAGAACAATCCGCTGCCGGCGATCAAGACCCAGCCGAAGCCTCCCATGCCGAACGACTCCATTCCGCAGATCGAAATAGCGGTATCGCTGCAATAACCCTCCACAGCCGGCCAGATGACTGAAACACAGCAGATATTCGCGTGGGGCGACTCGCGCAGGTTCAACAGTTACTCCGCCTATTTCCGCCGCCTGTTCGGGGGCAGAGTGCAGAAAGTCGTCATCGACGCGGGCTTCACCTGCCCCAACCGGGACGGGACCGTTTCGTCGGGCGGCTGCACCTTCTGCAACAACGACGCTTTCAGCCCCTCGTACAGCCACAAAGGCTATTCCGTAGCCCGACAGATCGAGGAGGGGATCCTTTTCCACCGCAACCGCTACCGAAAAGCGCAGAAATACCTCGCCTATTTCCAGAGCTATTCAAACACCTACAAGCCGCTGGCCGAACTGCGCGAAATATACGGACAGGCCTTCGGCCACCCGGACGTCGTGGGGATCGTGGTGGGGACGCGGCCGGACTGCGTGGACGAGGCCAAACTCGACTATTTCGCGGAATTGGCGGCACAGGGGCATTACGTGATCCTCGAATACGGCATCGAGTCGGTCTACGACAGGACTTTAAAGCGAGTGAACCGGGGACACGATTTTGCGACTGCCGTGCGGGCCGTTGAGCTGACCAAAGCGCGGGGACTGCACTGCGGGGCGCACTTCATCCTCGGCCTGCCGGGCGAGACGGACGAGATGCTGGTCGGACAGGCAGCGGCGATCAACGCCCTGCCGCTGGATACGGTCAAATTCCACCAACTCCAGATCTTCAAGGATACCTTAATGGCGCGGGACTATGCGGAACGGCCGGAGGATTACCGTTTCCGGGCGTTGCCGGAATACATCGACCTCTTTATCGATCTTCTGGAACAGCTGCGGCCAGGACTGGTATCGAAACGTTTGCGGGCGAGGCACCGCCCCGATACCACCTGAATCCATCGCCATGGGGACTGGTCCGCAACGAACGGCTGCTGCAACTGCTGGAACAACGGCTCGAAGAACGGGACACGTGGCAGGGCAAGAAATATTGAGCCTCATCATTAAAAACAATTCCCTCATTGTCCGTAACTACCCGAATCGGATCGCGCACTCCGAGAGCAGTCGCTCTGTGGCCAGCGCGCCGCCCCGGCGGTCCTCTCGAACCACGCTACTCGCTTACCACTCCATGCGGCTTCGCGCTTCCGCGCTCCGCCGCCGTTCCGACACACAATACCTGAGATTCGGGTTTGCAAAACCCAGAACGGGCGTAGGCCGCAGGCAAAACGGCTGCGCCGTGCAAAAGAACTCAGGCGAACCATACGGTATAATCGGCAATACGAAAAGTACACGCGTTTTTCGACACTTTTCAAGTCCGCCGCTTGAAATCACGACAAATTTACGCAAACAAAACGGGCTCTAAAAAATCGATTTTAGAGCCCGTTTTTACATTTTGGCATGATCTGTGCTATGGCACGCGGCGACTTACAACATCGGCCGTGTTTAAAATCTCAATGCGAAGTACCCGGCA
>CAZAPI010000047.1:0-10576 GCA_964486945.1 uncultured Rikenella sp.
TCGCTCTCATACTCGTCTGCTTTTTGGTTGCAAAATTAATTTCACATGCGCTAAATGGCTGTAAGCAAACCTCCGCAGAACGGCGCAAAATCAGTGTCGGACTGTTAAAAGTGCAGTTTTTCCGGGGTTACGATTTGGAAACCGTTCTCTTTCCGCAATCCGCATCTTTTTGCTTTTTGCCCATTCTGCAAAGCTATGAGAAATACCGAATAAATCACTATCACACAGATAGTTGTCTTTCAATGGCTGCAAGTGGCGTAAATCGGAGTTTCTTCTACCTTAAGAAAACCAAGCTGCTGAAGAACGGAGAGGCTTCAGTGTGTATGCGTATCACTGTCAATGGTGCAAGAGTAGAAACAAACATCCGCAAAAGCATCGAACCAGTGTCGTGGAACCAAGCGAAAGAGTGTGCGAGAGGCAACCGAGCTGAATAACTACATCGAGGAGAGTCGTATCAAACTCCACTGAATCTACACACAACTCAAAGGGAATGTGAAACTTATTACTGTCCGAATATTGTAGGAAAAGTTCTTTGGGGTGGACAAAAAGGTGGAGTAAGTACGCATCATCATCGGCACTATGCACGAATATAACGAGCAATGCAGGGCGTTAGTGGGGAAAGATTTTGCCCTTATCACCGTAAGACGTTACGAAAGTTGTACCCGTTATTCGTATGCGACATCTGTGTGTTTGGCTAATGGTGTGAGTATAGAGAATGTAGCGAAGATGCTTGGACACGCCAATATAAGAATGATACAACACTATGCAAAAGTGCTTGACAGTTCGATATTGAAGGATATGATGAATGTGAAGAGTGCGATAGTGAATTTAGAATAAGAGTCTGCGGTACGCTTCACTTGCTTTCGTCCCTTTGTAAAGTTAATCCGGAGGGAGATACCTACAAGTTCAAGCCCACGGGTTTTCGAGTAAAAAATTCTCTTCGATAATTTTTCACCCGAAAAACCTTTTCGGTATTACCGTCCGAGTTGAGACTGGGATTGGGACGAAGCAAGCGAAGCGACCTACGACGCATAAATCAAGGTCAAACCGATTAAGAGTATCTATCAGAAAATTAAACCTGAGCCGCCATTATTATGAAAAAACAGAGTTGGGGACAAAGGCAGCTCGCTCCCAACTCTGTATAAATTAGCATTGCGTGTTACGTTAATAGGTTCAACTTTTCGGCAATGATAGACTTAGAAGCCTCTTTCATTTCGTCTGGCAAGAAAGACAGGTCGAAAAACTCAAACCATTTCTCTGTAGCCTTCGCAAACTTGTTGAAGATATTTCCTATAATCTTATCCTCTAATCCAGGAGCTTGCATTGAAGCCACAAAATCAGTTTTTTATTTTGCATTTCTTGCCGTTAAGGGTCAGCGCCAACTCTTCAGTATCTTCGGGCATCACCAATACCGTTGACAGCATATCGTATGCAGGCGTAAGCATATATTTCCCTTGTTCCTTGCTATAAAGCGAAAAGTTTTTCAGGTGCATATCAGCATTGCCCGTTATTCACGAGAAAACGACCTGTTCCCAATAGTTTCTAACTTGGGTACAGCCGAAAATCGTTGTATAGCCTTTGCAATCTGCTCATACGAGCCTTTGTACTTATATTCGGTCAATCGTTCCGTAAGCTGGCATATATCCTCCATTGGAAGTTTTGCGCCTTTGGCTGTACGGTCGATACGGCGGATTATATAGCACAACTCTCCATCGGAAAAACGAATAAGGCTATGAGTAACAACTTGTATCTTTGTCAACTCTGCAAGATGCATTGTCAAATCCTCCAACTCGGGCAAATGTGCGAAACGATCAGTTTGAGGCTTCAATATGTATCGTCCCCACAATCCAACAATGGTAAAACGCTCTACTTCGTTTTTACTCCCCTTATTTATATCAAGCGACAACTTTGCTTGAGCACCTGTCAATGTTGTTTGACTACAGATTACCTGTTTGGCAAGATCTGTTAAGTTTTTGCGTGTGTATGGTAACTCGGGAACATTCGGTGTGCCGAACATCTTTTTTGAACAAGCCTTGTGGAAATCCTTTTCACCCTCGTTTAGCTCCTTGTAACAATATAGACACTTTGCCATATGTATTCGTCCTCATTGATTATGGGTTCAACACCTACTGCGCCGATGCAATCCATGCAACATACAAGCAGTAGCGACATACGGTCACGGGTATTAATTTTCCAATTCTTCTCAGCAATATCCCAAAGCCAACCTTCGGGAATCAAGCCATCGAAAAATGTTATCACGATAAGGCTTGTCACTCAACAGTAAGGTAAGGCTCACAGCTTCCGCATTGGCAGATGTCAAATATATAGCCGCTCTCATCTTCCGTCAAGATCCCCACCTTTATGCTACGATAAAATTCAGATTACGCAGTGTTTCGCGTCAACGGTTGCGGTTTTTAGCATATTCGGCCTCAGCACACGTCCTCCCGCGCCGCTAAAGCGTCGCTGCGGCCGAGGCCGGCACCCTGACGGGCGCAATCCTTTTAGAAAAACTCCTCCCGGAAACGGTAGTCCCCGCGCAGCTCCTCGAACCGTTCCGGCTGCGCCCGCAGCGCCGCATCGTCCGCCATTATATCGTAATACTGCGGCATCTCCGCCCCGATCCAGGCCCATTCCGGATCCGCCCGCGGATGTTGCTGCGGAGCACCCTCCGGATACCAGTCCGGCGACAGGGGCAGGTTCAAAAACGAAGCTACAGACCTCACCGACATCGCCGTCCCCATCGCCTTTCCTTGCAGCGAGTACCCCGCGATATGCGGCGTCGTCACCGCCGCCAGGCCGAGCAGCTCCCCGTCGATCCGCGGTTCGCCGTTCCACACGTCGATCGCCGCCCGCGACACTCGTCCGCAGCGTAGCGCCACCTTCAGTGCCGCCTCGTCCACCACCTCGCCCCGCGAGCTGTTCAGGAACACCAGCCCCGGCTTCGCCGCATCGAAAAAAGTGCCGGAGACCATTCCCCGCGTCGTCTCGTCCAGCAATACGTGCACCGTCACCACGTCCGCCACCCGCAGAAGTTCCGGCAGCGGTACGAAATCCTTCGTGCCCGGCTCGCCCCTTCCGGCGCGCGGCGGGTCGCAGCAGACCACCCGGAACCCCGCCGCCTCCGCCAGCCCTTTGACCGTGCTCCCCACATTTCCCACCCCGACGATGCCCAGCGTCGTCCCCTGCGGTCGGATACCCATTGCCAGCCACGCGGCGCAGACCCATTGCAATACACCACGCGCATTGCACCCCGCTGCCGTTGCCACCCGGATGCCCCGCTCGCGGCAGTACCTCATGTCGATATGGTCGTAGCCGATAGTCGCCGTAGCGATCATCCGCACCGCGCTTCCCTCCAGCAGCGCCGCGTCGCAGCGCGTCCGGGTGCGGACGATCAGCGCATCCGCATCCCGCACCGTTCCCGCGTCTATCCGTCCGCCCGGCAGATATACGACTTCTGCAAAGGGCTCGAACACCCCTCGGATAAAGGGAATCTTGTCGTCTATCACGATTTTCATACCTGCAAACTTAACCATAAATACGGGCTTTATGCGCAGCTTTTGCAACTTTTCGCGAAGCGATAAAACACGAAGATACCGTACAGGCGCTGCCCGTCGCCTTCATCGTCAGGGTCCTCAGCCTCTCGTTCGGCGACACCACCGGGTACGCCATCGACCCCGCCCGGGATTTCGCACCGCGCGTGATGCACCTCCTGCTGCCCATGGGTACAAAAAGAGCAGCGAGAGGGGCTGCACTTGGATACCCGTCGCCGCCCGCCGCCGCGCTCTTTTTGCTGATCTGAACCCGGAAAAATATGTACCTTAGCGGGTACTTATGGGACAAGATATTTTCACAGCCGCACAGCGATTGGCGGCACAGGTCACGCAGTGGCGGCGCGAGATACATCAGAACGCCGAACTCTCGTTCGAAGAGCACCGCACGTCGGCCCTCATCCGCCGTGTGCTGGACCAGCAAGGTATTCCTTATAGACAGGTAGCCGGTACGGGCGTGCTGGCCCGCATCGACGGGCGCACCGCCGATCCGCAGCACCCCGTCGTGCTCCGCGCCGACATGGACGCCCTGCCGATCGCCGAAACTACCGGTCTGCCGTTTGCCTGCACCGCAGGGGCGATGCACGCCTGCGGGCACGACCTCCACACTTCGGCCTTATTGGGGGCTTTAGTCTTGCTGAACGAACGGCGGGACACCTTCGACGGAACCGTGCTGGGGCTGTTCCAGCCCGGCGAGGAGCTGTGGCCGGGCGGAGCTTCGATTATATTGAAAGAGGGGGTGTTCGAGGGGATGGAGCCTCGGGCATTCGTCGGCGGTCATGTATCGCCGGAGCTGAAAGTGGGGCAGATCGGGGTTCGCAGCGGTACCTTTATGGCCTCGACCGACGAGATCCACATCACCGTACACGGCAAAGGGGGGCACGGCGGCCTGCCGCACCTGGTGAAAGACCCCGTGCTGGCCGCCTCGGCGATGATCGTGGCCATGCAGCAGATTGTCAGCCGCAACAATTACGCCTTCACCCCTTCCGTGCTCTCGTTCGGGCGCGTGATCGCCGACGGGGCGACCAACATCATTCCCGACAAGGTCGAGGTCGAGGGGACGTTCCGCACGATGGACGAGGAGTGGCGGAGCGAGGCGCACCGGCGTATACGCGAGGTGGCGGAGCATACCGTGGCGGCTTACGGCTGCACGGCGGAGGTCGATTTGTTGGTGGGCTATCCGTGCGTGCAGAACGACGAGCGTTTGACCGCCGTGGCCCGAGGGGTCGTTGCCGATACGTTCGGCGGCGATGCGGCGGTGGAGATCCCCCGCAGGATGACGTCCGAGGATTTCGGCTCCTATTCTGTGCGCTATCCGTCGGTATTCTACCGGTGGGGGGTGGAGAGCGAGGTGCCGCTCCACAATGCCGCCTTCGTGGCCGACGAACGGGCGATCCCGTATGGGGTAGCGATGCTCGCGGCCATGGCGCTGAAAATACTGGAAGCCTGACCCGACCCGACATAAAATACGAGCGCGGTGCTTTCCTTCAGGAAAGCACCGCGCTCGTCGGTTAATATAGAGGCCGTTAGTCTCTGGAAAAGAGTTTTTCGACCGTGCGGACCACGTAGTCCGGCTTCGGGTCGAGCGGGAAGATGTGGTGCGGTTTAAGATACCACAGATCCTTGTTCCGTTGGAAATGCTGTTCGCCACCGCCCGTGATATTCAGCATCACGATCTTCTGCGGATCGACCTTTCCCTCCTTCACCGCCCGGATCAGCGTGGCCAGCGCCACCCCCGCCGCCGAATAGATGTCCACCCCTTCCAGCTCCTCGAACAGGAGACACGCCTCCCGCGCCTCCTCGTTCGTCGCCACCAGGATGTCCCCCTCCGTCGCTTTCAGCGCGTCGTAGAGTCCTCCCGCCAGACTGTACGGCGGTTTGCGGTTCGAGAGCACTTTGGCGTCGATAGCCTCCGCGTCCGCCCGCGCCTGATCCGCATCGTAAGGCAGCATTTCGCGGCTGTCCGCCCGCCACGCGTCGTACATCGGCACGAACGGGATATTCTGCGAGACCATCAGTTTCATCATCTTGTTCCCGAAGCGGCCGTCCTCGATGAGGCGTTGGTTGGCTTCCCACGCCGCGATCGCGCCCGTGCCGCTTCCCACCGCCTGGAAATAGTAGTCCGGTATTTGTCCGATCGTGGTTGCCGCCGAAAGCACCGTGGTGCCCATCCCGTCGCGCCGCGCGACGTTTTTGGCCCCCCCCTCCGCATAGAACAGCGGCGATTGCAGCGCCAGGTTACTCAGGTGGATGGCGTCGAAATAGTCGCCCCCCACCTGCGGCGCGATCAACTTGACGCACGGGTCCAGCGGCGCGTCGAACCACAGCGCGCTAATGTTCTCCTCCGGCACCGACAGCAGCAGCGGGATCCGGTTGTCCGAACAGACCTTGGCGAACGCCCGCGCCGTGTTCCCGGCCGAGGCCACCACCAGCACCCGTTTTTCGTCGTCGGCCCTGCGGGCACAGACGTTGTAGGCCTCCGTCTCCTTGAACGAGCAGGTGGTCATCCGGGCCCCCGCTTTCGGGAAATAGCCGCTGAACGTGATATACAGGTTTTTCAGCCCCAGGTGGTTGGCCAGTTTCACGCTCTTGTAGGTGACCGGCGTGTGCGACCCTTTCAGCATCCGGCGGATCGGCAGCCAGTCGCAGAAGCGGTAGATGCCGTAGTCCTCGCTCCGCACGTTGATCTGCTTGACAGCGTAATTGGTGCGTATGAGCGACGGTTCCGGGGTTTGGGGATCGTCGAGCATCCAGCCTTCGTCTTCGAATTCGCGGCCGGTGGCCACGTTGGTCAGGGTGTAGCGGGTGGGTTTGAAATTCTCCATTCCGTGGATTTGGTTATATCGCTTGCGTAAATGTTTCCGGTGTTTCAGCCTGGAAATACTACGGGGACAAAGGTACGAAAAACACCCCGCGCGGGAATGGGTATAAATACCCATATCGGGGAGCCTCTCCCGCTTCGGGCGGAGTCTGCCCGGCAGGACGGGCAGCGCCGAGAGTGAAAATTGCGTAACTTTACCGGTGGGATAGGCCGGACGGCGAAAGCCCGCGCCGGTCCGTTAATTTTGGTTTTACCTGATGAAACAGACACTTCCCGCCGTCGAATTCTTCAGCCGGAACCGGCGGGGTATTGTGGCCGACGTGCGCGCATTTCCGGCGCGGCATTCCGTAATTTGGAGCATGTGCGCGGGCGCGTGGAGTTCGGCTGCGATGCCGGCAGCCGGATGTTGGTGCCCGATGCCGACAAAGCCGGGGCCGCTCTCGCCGAGCGGCGGGATTCGGGCCTGCATCCTCAGGCAGCCGTGAGCGGGGAAGTGACCTCCCGCGGCGAAAAATCGATCCGTTTGGTATAGTATAGGGCGGATTTTGGTAAAATTCAGGGTGTAACTCCGGAGTGCCGCAGGGTCCGACAGCCCGGCGGCAGAGTGAAAGGTAAATTCAGCAACCCACTGGCCCCTGTTGAACCGAGGGTTAGTTATTCATCCACGACGGGCCCCGGGCCGTCCGCCGGTTTTCTGTTAAAGGTGCCCGGCCCGGGGAATACGAAGCGGTTGCTGGCCTGACAGCGTACGGGCAACCGCAACAACGCCAGCGGCGCGCTGACGAACGTCGGCAACAACGGGTTCAGCTGGTCGTCCACGGTCAGTGGGATCAACGGCCTGGACTTGAACTTCAACTCCACGAACCTCAATCCCAGCAACGCGAATAACCGCGCCCACGGCTTTCAGGTGCGGTGCCTCCAAGCATTTACCGGCACCCTGATTTTCATACGGCGGGCGACCCCGGGCTGCCGGTGCCGTTCGGAGCTCGGGCCGGGTTGTAACGACCCTGAACGGGTTCAGCTGGTCGTCCCCCGTCAGTGGGATCGACAGTCTGGACTTGAACTTCAACTCCACGAACCTCAATCCCAGCAACGCGAATAACCGCGCCCACGGCTTTCAGGTGCCTCCAAGCAATTGCCGGCCCCGATTTTTTATTTTTTTTCGTTAAAAAATGTTCTTTGCATTTGCAGATTCCGAAAATAGCATTACCTTTGCACTGCAATCGAAAAGAAACGGTCCCTTCGTCTATCGGTTAGGACACAAGATTTTCATTCTTGGAAGAGGAGTTCGATTCTCCTAGGGACTACACAAACGGCTTACCCGACGAGGGATAAGCCGTTTTTCATTTCCGAACCATCGGTAAGATACTGCATTGTTGCGCGATTCGCAGAATCGTCGGCCTCGGCAGGGACACATAACAAAAACGGCGCGCAGAGAGCGCGCCGAAGACGAATTCGAATCACCGGGATTCAGGAGGCAACTTATCCGAACAGCGCCCCCGCGATCCGCTCCACATTGTCCGCCTTGCCCATCGTGTAGAAATGCAATGCAGGCACCCCCGCCGCCATCAATTCCCGTCCCTGACGGATGGCCCACTCGATCCCCACCTCCCGTACCGCCGCATTGTCCTTGCATCCCTCCACAGCCCGCACCAAGTCGTCCGGCAAATCGACGCCGAAAGTTTGCGGCAACAATGACAACTGCGTTTTCGAGGTAAAAGGTTTCAGCCCCGCCACAATCGGCACCGTGATCCCCGCCGCCCGGCAGGCATCCACGTAGGCGAAATACTTCGCGTTATCGAAAAACATCTGCGTCACCACATACTCCGCCCCCGCGTCGATCTTCGCTTTCAGGTGCGCGATGTCGCTCGCCAGGTTCGGCGCCTCCGCGTGCTTTTCCGGATAACCCGCCACCCCGACACAGAACGAAGTCGGGGTGGAATGCTCCAGCTCCGAGTCCAGGTACTCGCCCCGGTTCATGTCCATGATCTGCCGCACCAGGTCCACCGCGTGCAGGTGCCCTCCCTGCGCCGGTCGGAACGTGCGTTCGCCGCGCAGGTTATCCCCGCGCAAGGCCAGCACATTGTCGATCCCCAGGAAACTGAGGTCGATCAGGGCATCCTCCGCGTCGAATTTCGAGAACCCGCCGCAGATCAGGTGCGGCACCACGTCGATGCCGTACCGCGCCATGATCGCCGCCGCGATCCCCACCGTTCCCGGCCGTTTGCGCACCACGCGCCGTTCCAGCAGTCCGTCCGCCCGTTCGATGAACTTGACCTCCTCGCGGTGGTACGTCACATTGATATAGGAAGGTCCGTACGGCACCAGCCGCCCGATCGTGTCGAAAATGGTGTCTATATTGTCGCCCTTGAGCGGAGGCAGAAGCTCGAAGGCGAAAAGGGTTTTGCCTTCGGTGAATTTGTTCGTAATCTTCATCGTGTCAGTAAAAACGTGCAGGCGGTCTTCCGGATCCTTACTCCGCGGCAGGCGTTTCGCCGGTCGCCGCCACCGCCGCGTTCGTGTCCGCCGTCGCCGCAATATCCGAAGTGTTCTTCAGCAAATCCGCCACATCCTCATCCCGGTCGGCCCTGCCCCGGCGGTTGCCTCCGCGTCCGCCCCCGTCCGCATTGTTGCGTTCGTTCTTCGAGAAGTGTTGCAGCGGATTGGCCGCCGCCTGGTCGAACACCTGCCGGTTGCGGAAGATGTCGATCGCCTGGTAGATCGCCGCCCTCATCGGCGAAGCGTCCGCCACCATTTTCCCCGCGATGTCGAAGCCCACCCCGTGCGCCGGCGACGTCCGCACCACGGAGAGCCCCGCCGTGAAATTGACCCCGTCCGCGAACGTCAGCGCCTTGAACGGCGCGAGCCCCTGGTCGTGGTACATCGCCAGCACCGCGTCGAACTTGCGGTAGGCCCCGCTCCCGAAGAAACCGTCCGCCGCGAAAGGTCCGAATGCCAGTATATTCTCGTATTTCGCCGACAGGATCGCCGGAATGATGATTTCCTGTTCCTCAGGCCCCAGCAGCCCGTCGTCCCCCGCATGCGGGTTCAGCCCCAGCACCGCGATCTTCGGCCCCGAGATGTTGAAGTCGCGCTCCAGCGACCGTTTGAGCGCCCGGATATGGTTCAGCACCGCCTCCGTGGTCACCGCCCCCGGCACCCTCGACAGCGGGGTGTGCATCGTCACCAGCCCCACCTTAAGCACGTCGCTGACCATGAACATCAGCGGCTCCGCATCCCCGAACTGCGCCGCCAGATACTCCGTGTGGCCGATAAATCCGAAATCGTCCCCCGTGGTATTCTTCTTGTTGATCGGGCAAGTCACCAGCACGTCGATCTTGCCCGCCTTCAGGTCCCGCACCGCCGCGTTGAGCGACGCGATCGCGTACTGTCCGCTGATCACCGTCGGCTGCCCCGGGTCGATCTTCACGTTTTCGTCCACGCAGACGATCATGTTGGCTCGCTTGGGGTTGGCCTGCGCCGGGTCGGTGATGACGTTGAAGCTGAAACCCTCGGCATTCGGCATCATCCCCTTGTAGTAGCCCGCCACCTTGGCCGAGCCGTACACCACCGGCGTGCAGAGGTCGAAAATACGCGGGTCGAGCAGCGATTTGATGATGATCTCGTAGCTGATCCCGTTGAAATCCCCGTGGGTGATCCCCACCTTTATCTTGTCCATAAAAATGTTGTTTATGTTTAATTCCCCGGTTAATTGTATTTACCCGCGCGGGCTGATTTTCCGGGTTCAGGCCTCTCGCCCGGCGCTCGCGCCGGGGCCAGAGGCTGTAATTACCCTAAGTTGAGGCGATGCAAACTCTCGGCTGGAGTGCCCGGCGGCACCGTCCGGCCCGCCCGCCGACGCGGAAACCCGCTTGGTGCGGGCAAGTACAATTATCGGGGGCGTAAATATCAGCCGATATTTGTTACCTTTGGACAAAGTTAAACAAAAACAGGGAACCACAGATGAAAAAGTTGATTTTACTGGCCTTGTGCGCCGTGGCCGCACTGCTTCCGGCCGCCGCGCAGGGGACTGCTGCGGTAATCGAAAAATATACGGACAAGTCCATCGGCGGAGTGATCGTCTCCGGGGTGTTCGACGTGCAGCTGGCGCAGGCCGACGGCGGCTCGCGCACCGTCGGGGTCAAAGTCGAGGTCCTGAAAGAGCTGAAGGACAGAACCTGATCCGCTTTGCAATAAATGAAAACAG
>CAZAPI010000048.1:0-10565 GCA_964486945.1 uncultured Rikenella sp.
GCCTCTGAACGGTTGACCACAGCGGTTGCCAGTTCCCGGGCGGAAATATCCGGTGTCGTTTCGAGCAAATCGGTGATCGCCGCAGCCAGTCCCGTCCGCGTCCATCCGTCGGGCAGCCGCTGCGTACCCGATCCGGAGCGTATGATTCCCTTGGTGTAAAGCACGATTCTGTCCTCCGGCAGCGCCCCGAACCGGCTCAGGCGTATCGTGTGGCTCTGCCCGTTCCCCGTGGCAATGTCCAGACGCTCTGTCTGAATGCCGTCCCCCTCGTAGAGTCTCCCGTTGCGAAAAAGCAGAAAAGCCGGGGCTTCGTATTCTGCGATCCCGACCGTTCCGTCCGCTTGTATATCAGCCACTGCGAAAGAGGCGTCGGTTTTGCTGCCGCGTCCCCCGAAGGTGTTCAGCACGGACCCTGCCGCCTGGCCGACCGGCGTATTGCGCAGGGCGTAGCTGACAATCATGGACGAGATGACCGAAGCGGTCACGTTGGCCTGGATTCCGCTTCCCCGTCCGTGTATCAGGGTCAGCAGGGTGCGCCCATCGTCCGTGCGCCGGCTCATGCAGACGTCGCCGCTGGCGAACGATCCGGTTTCGGTCCGTTGGCTGCTCTCCGCTTCGATGAAGTATTTAATCTTGTCGGGTGTCATCGGCAGCGGTAACGATAGCATTCAGAATGGTTTCCGTGCGAGAGGCGTTTTCGCCCAGCAGGCAGGCGATCTGCTGCACGGTTTCGAGATTTTCGCGGATCACCTGTCGTGTGCGGTGGATCATTTCGTCGCTCTGCACGCCCCGGAGCATCAGGTTGCTGACCATAACGCCCACCAGTTTATACGCTTCGACCGTGAATACGGATACGTGCAGTAATTTTCCCTTGAGCCGGACATCCTGTTCGGCGATCTCTTCGCCCGAATCCAGCACTTGTTGCAGGAGAGCGGCAAACGGCACCAGTTTGCGCAGGTCGGCTCCTTTCATGCCCGGTGCGGCGTCGTAAAGCTGTTCGGCCTGCGGGCCGAGCAGCTGGGCTATGTTCCGGTTAGCCTCCACGACCCTCAACCCTGCGTCTGCCAGCATTACGCCCGAAGGCATGCGCCGCAATAAAGCCCTGAATTTTTTTTTGGCCAACGTCCGCGTATAGCTCAGGCACATCTCCGGCTCCGCCCGGCCGATACATAAGGTGCGGGCGAAATCCCGGCAGGTCTCGTAGCCGCAGCCGTTGCAGTTGTGCATGTCCCGTTCGGTGAATTTCCCGATGGAGGCCAGCGCGGCCTCGATCTGCGATGCGGCAACCTGGAACCGTTCCGCCGGTTCGGCCGGATAGGAGGCTACGGTCGGAATGAAAGGGAGCTTACAGACCGGGTTCTCCGGTTTGCGTTCTCGGTAATAATGCTGGCTGGCTAAGGCTTTGAATATAGTCGTGCCCGGATTTTCCTGCGAGGTCTGTGCCCCGGCGCATCCACCTGTGCAGCCGAACAATTCGAGCAGGATCGGCTCTTTCCCCCCGGTGAGCGGGGATTTGTCCGATTGTTTCAATATTTCCCGGATAGCTGGCATGCCTGAATAGGTGAAGCGGCTGGCCGCATCGTCCGTAGATCCTTGTCTTGAATAATCCGCCTCTCCCGGTTCGAAGCGGTAGCTGCCGTTTCCCGGTATCAGGTCGAATTCCACGCCGTCTTCGCGCATCCACCGCCGCAGTTCGTCGAACGTGATCACGGCGTCCAGTTCGCTGATCTCGTCCGGATTGGTCTTGGCCGCCACGCAGGGAGTGATATAAACCACTTTGACTCCCTGCCCTTTCCAACGCCGTATCATGCGGGAATGGAGTACGGCCGGATGAGCCAGCGGCAACAGCCGGTCGGCCAGATCGGGGTAATGGTGCCGGATCAGTCGGACTACGACAGGGCAGGTGGTGGATATGGCGAGCCGCGGGTTGCGGCGGAGTTGTTCCTGTGCCGCTTCGTCGTATTTCACCTGTCCCAGCAGAGTCTCCCCTACTCCGGAGAACCCTAACAGTTTCAGGGCTTCGATAATCCGCTGCGGGGCGATTCCCGCAAACTCTCCGGCCCACATCGGGTCGAGCGAGGCGAAAACTTCGTCCGAGGTTTTGAGCATCCGTCGTACGGTGTCCACATCGTCGCGCACCGAGATCATGCCGTGCGGGCAGGCTTTCTGGCAGGTTCCGCAGCGGGTGCACTCTTGCTGGGCGATCGACGCCCGGTTGTCGCGGACTGTGATGGCCCCCGTGCTGCATGCCCTGACGCAACGATAACACCCCGCACAGCGGTGCGGGGTGATGCGGATCGAATAGTTGCTCTGTTCCATGAGGGCCAAGTTACTCTATTTCCGGCAAATTCGGAAATACTTTTTCGAGCAACCCGGCAAAAGGATCAATGTCCGGTATGGGAACCATCGCAAAACGGTTGACCGGACGACCGGCCGCAACGGCAGAATGCCACGCCGGTTATCTTTTGGTCTTCGGTGAGTTCGACCGGTTTGCCGTCGGGGCCGGTGACCGTAAAGTTTCCCCGGACGA
Source organism: uncultured Rikenella sp. (assembly GCA_964486945.1). Lineage (GTDB taxonomy): Bacteria > Bacteroidota > Bacteroidia > Bacteroidales > Rikenellaceae > Rikenella. The sequence goes on from CAZAPI010000048.1 coordinate 2,531, forward strand.
TGGTCGGTCCGTTGTCGATGATTTTGATTTCGAGTTTGCCGTTTTCGGTCTTGTCCATGGGATGGAGAGTTTTCCCAGGAAGTCGGCAAATTACATGCCTGACGGTAGTTGGATGGATTTATTTGCGGAATCCCGCTTTGAAGTGCGCACCGTCGCAGAAAGGCTGGTTGTCGGATAAGCCGCAGCGGCACAGCGATGCCATTTTCAGCTTCGATTGGATCGTCTTGCCGTCCTCGCCGATAATGTTGAAATGCCCTTCGACGACAAGCGGACCGCCCTGCCGGAACCTGATTTTGGCCGAAGGAGCGGTCCCGTCCGCTTCGGCAGCTTTCGCCGCCGATTCCTCAGCGGTCGGGTCCGGAAATAGCCCCGGCAGTTCTTTAATGTCGAATATCTTCGGAGAGTGCGCTTTATCGGCAGTGGCTTTCGCGGGGTCGTCCCAAAAAAAGGTCAGCGCACGCGTCGGGCAACGTTCTACTACGTCGATGATCTCTGCGGTCGAAGCCTCTTGAATGTTGACCCACGGCCGTTTGGCCGGGTCGAACACTTTGCGCAGCGAACCGAAACACACCCCGGCGTGGATGCACTCTGCCGGTTGCCATACCACCGTGATGGTTCCGTTGCTGTATTTTCGGTTTCTATTCATCGTCATCGTCGCCGGCGGTATCGGCGATCTGTTCGGCGCCCGATATCTCGTCGTCTTCGTCGGCGTAGTAATCTTTGTCGAGTTCCTCTTCCGGTTTGGTGTCGATCTTGACATCGACTTTGACCAGATAGCTGATCTCCTCGGTTTCGAACGGCACTACATAGAAGAAATCCCCGCCCGGCTTGTCGATGCGGATCAATGACTCTTCATACCCGCGCGGATAGGTTGCTTTGAATGCGTCGAGCGTCTCAGGGCTCAGATTCATATAGCTGATTATCACACGCTTCTTTGCATTTACCGCTTTGCTTGCCATAGTGTTTCGTAGGTAGTCTTGTCGTTAGAAATTTTCTGCAAGTATAAGCAAAAAATAGAACCTCCAAAAGGTCTGGGCATTTTTCTTTAAGCGTGCTATTGTTTACCTTTGGAGGCCGTTCGGCGGCTCCACAAAACGGAAAGTCTGTTTATGAACGAAGTAAAGCAAAAAATAGACCAATTGAGGCGGGTGATCGACCGGCTGAACCACAATTATTATGTTCTCAACGCTCCGTCGGCCGAGGATCGGGAGTACGACCGCCTGATGGCGGAACTGACCGCTTTGGAGACGGAGCATCCCGAATTCGCTGATCCCAATTCGCCGACGCAACGGGTGGGAAGCGACCTGACCAAGGAGTTCGAGCAGGTGCGCCACAGCTACCCCATGTTGTCGCTGGCCAATACCTACTCGGAAGAGGAGGTGCAGGAGTTCGCGGCGCGGATCGAAAAGGAGACGGATGCGCCTGTGGCCTTTTGCTGCGAATTGAAGTTCGACGGGACGGCGATCAGTCTGACGTACGAAAACGGGCGCTTCGTGCGGGCGGTGACGCGCGGCGACGGAACGGTGGGGGACGATGTGTCGGCCAATGTGCGGACGATCCGGAGCATCCCGATGAATCTGATGGGCGAAGGGGGGCCGGAGCATATGGAGGTCCGGGGCGAGATCTATATGCCCCACGAGAGTTTCGAGCGGCTCAATGCCGAGCGGGCGGACATCGGCGAAGAGCCGTTCGCCAATCCGCGCAATGCGGCGGCCGGGACGCTCAAACAGCAGAATTCGGCGGTCGTGGCGCAGCGGGGACTGGATGCGGTGTTCTATGCCGTGCAATCGGATGCGCCGGTGTCGCCGTCGCATTACGGAACGTTGCAGCTATTGAAATCGTGGGGCTTTAAAACCTCGTCGGCGGTGAAGTTGTGCCGCTCGGTCGGGGAAATTATGGAGTATATCCATTTCTGGGATTCGGAGCGGCATAAGTTGCCCTACGAAACGGACGGGGCGGTCATCAAGGTGGAGAGTACCAGGTTGCAGCGCGATTTGGGGGCGACGGCCAAGGCGCCGCGCTGGGCGGTGGCCTACAAATTCAAGGCGGAGCAGGCGGCGACCCGGTTGGTCTCCGTCGATTTCCAGGTGGGACGCACGGGGGCCATCACGCCGGTGGCCAACCTGGAGCCGGTGAGGCTGGCGGGAACGACCGTCAAGCGTGCCTCGCTGCATAATGCGGAGCAGATCGAGTTGCTGGACATTCGGGTCGGGGATATGGTGCTGGTGGAAAAAGGGGGCGAGATCATTCCGAAGATCGTGGGGGTGGATTTCGCGAAGCGACCGGCCGACAGCGTGCCGTTCCGGTATATCACCCATTGTCCGGAGTGCGGGACGGAGTTGGTGAAAGAGCCGGATGAAGCGAAACATTACTGTCCGAATGCGACGGGATGTTCGCCGCAGATCGTGGGGCGCATCGTGCATTACATTTCGCGAAAGGCCATGAATATCGAGGGGTTGGGCGACGAGACGGTGCAGCTGCTGTACGAAAACGGCCTGCTGGGAGATATTGCCAATCTCTACGATCTGAAGGTGGAGCATCTGGTGCCTCTGGAACGGCTGGGACAGAAGTCGGCGGAAAATATCATAAACAGTATTGCCCGGTCGCTGGAGGTGCCCTACGCGCGGGTTTTGTTCGCCATCGGCATCCGGTATGTGGGCGAAACGACGGCCAGGAAGCTGGCGGCTGCCATTCCTTCGATCGACGCCCTGATGTCGGCCTCGCGCGAGCAGCTGGTCGAGGTCGAAGAGGTCGGGGGAAAGATTGCCGACAGCATCATCGCCTATTTCGCCGACCCGCGGAATGTGGAGATCATCAACCGGCTGCGGCAGGCCGGTGTTCAGCTGGAAGCGGTGCAGGCGGAAAAACTTTCGGAAACACTGGCCGGAAAGAAGATCGTGATTTCGGGGACGTTCGAACGCCATTCGAGACCGGAACTCAAAGAGTTGATCGAGCTGCATTCGGGTACCAATCAAAGCAGTGTGTCCAAGACCACGGATTACCTGCTGGCCGGGGCGGGAATAGGCCCGAAAAAACTGGAGACGGCGAATAAACTGGGCGTCCGCATTATTTCGGAGGATGATTTCATGCGGATGGTCGGTGGTGGGAATGTTGAACATGATGCTGAGAAGTTAAAAATTCAACAACCAACCCTGTTTTAGTGGAAAAAGCGGCCGGAGTGATGTTTCGAGCGGGAATAAACTTAACTTTGCGGAACCAAAACGAACTGTTACCATGTCAATCAATCTCAGGGGTGTAGGCGTAGCACTGGTGACGCCGTTCACGGACGGCGGGGAGGTGGACTACCCTGCCCTGACTTCGCTGATCGACCGCATTACGACCGGGGGCGCCGATTATATGGTCGTGTTGGGCACCACGGGCGAGCCTGCCACCATGACGGCCGAAGAAAAATACAATGTCGTGCGCCACGCAGTGGCGCACAATCCGGGTAATCTGCCGATCGTGGTGGGGATCGGGGGCAATAACACGGCGGAGGTGATCCGCACCATGCAGACGTTCGACCTGTCGGGGGTGAGCGCGATCCTGTCCGTGACGCCTTACTATAACAAGCCGAACCAGAACGGGTTGTATGCCCATTTCAGTGCCGTGTTGGAAGCGGCTCCGCTGCCGGTAATCCTTTATAATGTGCCGGGACGGACCGGGGTCAATATGACGGCTGAAACCACGCTCAAGCTGGCGCACGCTTTCCCGGGCAAGGCGATCGCCGTGAAGGAAGCGTCGGGAAATCTGTCGCAGGCGGCTTATATCCTGCGCGACCGGCCGGAAGGGTTTTTCGTGCTATCGGGCGAGGATAACCTGGCACTGGCGATGATTGCGATGGGCGGTGACGGGGTGATCTCCGTGTCGGCCAATGTTTTTCCGGACACATTCTGCTGCATGATCCATTCGGCACTGGCGGGCGATATGCATCAGGCTGCCGCGCTGAACCTCAGCCTGCACGAAGTCACCGACCTGCTTTTTGCCGAGGGGAACCCGGTGGGGGCGAAGGCGGCGCTGGCGATTAAGCGGATTATCGACAATAATCTGCGTCTTCCGCTGGTTCCGGCCAGCGAAACGCTGATGGCCCGGATTCGCCACCAGATCGACAAGTACGGGTTGTAACTCCGGATGCTTTTGCCGCGTTGAGTGCGGTTTTTTCCTTATATTTGCTCACCTCTTCGGTCTTTTCCGGACAGGTGAGCTTTTCTTTTGTTAAGATGCGTAAACTTTTGTTGCTTATACTGGCCGCCACCTGCGGTGTCGCGCGGGCGCAGACAGCCGATTCGATAGCTGTTGCTGCTCCCGATTATGAGCGGATCGCTGCCGAGGTAGCCGATGCGGCTTCGCCATATTACTATCCCAAACTGATGGGACGGTACGAAAAGGGGGATACGACCCTGACACTCGAAGATTTCCGCCACCTCTATTACGGCTATCCCGAACAGCCGGGCTACAAGCCGTTGTTGAGCCCCCCTTATGCGGACAGCCTGGAATGTGTGTTCGGCAAGAAAACGAGGCTCGAAGCGCCGGATTACCGTCGCATCGTTGGCTTTGCCCGCAATACGCTCAAAGAGGAGCCGTTCAGCATGCGCGACCTGAATGTATTGGCTTTCGCCTACCAGATGCTCGACGAGCCGGAGAAAGCGCGGATACAGATGTTCAAGATACAGGGAATCCTGGACGCGATCCGTTCGACGGGAACCGGCCTGCGCGAGGAGTCGCCGTGGTATGTCATCTACATGCGGGACGCGGAGGATGTGCTGAACCTGATCGGGGCCAGGTTCACCAGGTTCATTATCCTGACACGCAGCGTGGAGTACGCGCCGGTCTACAATATGCCCGACAAGCGGAATAAAGGGTACTATTTCGATTACAGCGAGGTTTACAAGCGGCGGCCGGACTATCTGGACGAGGCGCCCAAACAGAAACGCAAATTCGAAGTCAACCCGCTCTATAATCCGCGGTCGAAACAGAGTGTTTTACCTAAATAACAGAAAGATATGTCATACGATGTGATCGTGATCGGCAGCGGGCCGGGTGGATACCCGGCGGCGATACGGTGCGCCCAGCTGGGGCTGCGCACGGCAGTGGTTGAGCGGGCCGAATTGGGGGGGACTTGCCTGAATTGGGGCTGCATCCCGACCAAGGCACTTTTGAAAAGTGCAGAGGTGTTCCGTTATGCGTCGCATGCAGCGGACTATGGCGTGGAGATCGTTCAGGGGGCGATGAAAGCCGACCTGCCGAAGATGGTGGAACGCAGTCGGACGGTGGCGGAACAGATGAGCAAGGGTATCGATTTCCTGCTCAAAAAGAACAAGGTGGATGTGATTGTAGGGACGGGATCTTTGACCGATGCTTCGCATACGGTCGATGTGACGGCCGGCGACGGGTTTGTGACGCGGTATGAGGCTAAGCACATCATTTTGGCGACCGGGGCAAGGCCGAGGGAGTTTCCGTTTATCCCGGTAGACGGCCGTCGGGTGATTACGTCGCGTCATGCTTTGACGCTAAAGGAGTTGCCGGAATCGATGGTCGTAATCGGTTCGGGAGCTATCGGGGCGGAGTTCGCTACTTTTTTCAGCACGTTGGGCACGAAGGTGACGGTGGTCGAATATGCGCCGAACTTGGCCCCGCTGGAGGACGAGGAGATTTCCAAGCTGCTGGAGCGGTCGTTCCGCAAGGCTAAGATCGCGGTGATGACCGGCACGGAAGTAAAAAAGGTGGCGACGACCGGGGAAAAGTGCCAGGTGAATGTGGCCGGCAAGAAGGGCGAACAGGTGTTGGAGGCGGATGTGGTTTTGTCGGCGGTGGGGATCGCGGCCAATATCGAATACATCGGTTTGGAAGCGGCAGGTGTGGCTGTCGAACGGGGAAAGGTGATCGTGGACGAGCATTACCGGACGTCGGCCGAGGGAGTATATGCTATTGGGGATATTATTCCGACTCCGGCGCTGGCCCATGTGGCTACGGCGGAGGCTATCCATTGCGCCGAATTTATCGCAGGTCTCGGGCCGGAGCCGGTGAATTATGCGGTCGTACCGTCATGTATTTACACGACACCTGAGGTCTCTTCGGTGGGAATGACGGAGGTACAGGCACTCGAAAAGGGATATACGCTGCGGATCGGTAAATTTCCTTATACGGCATCCGGAAAGGCGACTGCGGCGGGAAACCGCGACGGGATGGTTAAGCTGATCTTCGATGCGGATACGGATAAACTGTTGGGAGCGCACCTGTTCGGGCTGAGCGTGACGGAGATGGTCGCGGAACCGTCGTTAGGCATAACGCTCGGTACGACGGCTAAGGATATTATCCGGATGATCCATTCGCATCCGACCATGTCCGAAGGGATTATGGAGGCTGCCGCGGCTGCATACGAAGAGGCGATTCATTTATAGGTTCTCTTGTCCGTTAAAAAAGGCCGGGACTTTCGATCCGAAAGTCCCGGCCGCTTTTTTTACCGCTCGATCGTCGCCAGTGGTTTGGTTGATAATTTAGCGATTTTTACGGATGCACAACAATCTCTTCGTCGTCGATAAGCGTTTCGTCCTCCTTGGTGATTGTGACTTTATTGTTGTCCTCTTCCGCACAGGAGATTCGGAGCTGTTTGTTGTATTTCCTTTTGCAGGTGATCGGTGCGGACGGTTCGCGCAGGGTCAGCCTCGATCCGTCGCCTTTGATCCAGGTGATGGTCGTCGGAATGGATTCCGAATAGTCGTCGGCCGTCCAGTCATCGGAGCTCAATGAATGTTCGAACGTAAATATCCGTTTGGTAATCGCTGTCGGGTTGTCCGGCGTAACGGTCTGTTTCGGGGCTCCGTCCATTTCGATCTCTAAGGAGCCTTCCGTGAAATCTTCCGGGACGACAGTCAGCCCGAAGCATACCCATTTCAGGTGAATGGTCAGATCGGTGTTTTCACTGGGAGTGATTTCGGTGACGCCGTAGAACCTGCTCACCGGCGGACGATTGTATCCGTTCGCCCCCGCCTCCTGTCCGGCGAGCACGGCATAACCCGAATTCAATAGATTGATGTAATTGCCGATCCCGACCACGAATTCGTTGGTCACCTTGCCCGGACCGGCGTTGAATCCGCCGAGCAGGAACGGTTCCCGGTAGCCGCCGTTATCGTCTTTGGCGATGACCGCTGCCCCGTCGGGCACCATCGTCATTTCGATTTTGTAGGTCGTCCCAGCAGGCAGTTCGACGGACATCCCGCTTTGGTCGTCGAAAATGCCGTATGCGTATTTGCTGTAATTGTTTATGACCTTCTTGTATATCTGAACGGCGTATATATCATTCGGATAACCTTTGACCATCGTCAGCGGAGAATCCTCCTCGCTGATACGTTCCCGGTCGATGTTCAGCCTGATAGTGTATTTTGTCCCATCGGGCAAAGGTTCGGGCTTATCCATGCGGCAACCGGTCAATGCGGCTGACAGTAAAAACAACAACGTCGGTATGTAAATATGTTTCATGGTATTGGGGCTGTCTTATTTTTCAAATATACAGCATTATACCGAAATGTTATATTATTTTCACTTTTGGGAGAAGGTAAATGCCTATATGTGTCATATAATAATATTTTTATAGTATAAAATATTAGGGTGATGGTTATTTACAGTCGAGAGACTTCGCTGAATTTTTTATAAATTTGGCACCTCTTGGATAAAAATAGGTAGGATCGGAAAAACGATGATTCAGGATATTGTTCGGGCCGGTTTGGATGTGGGATCGACCACCGCCAAACTGGTCTTGGTCGGTGAGCAGGGAGAGATACTCCACTCGGCTTATAAACGCCACCATGCGGATGTGTTGGGAACTGCCGCTGCATTGTTTTCCGAGGTTCTGGAACATTTCGGCGACCGCCGGGTGCTCCTGACCGTCACCGGGTCGGCGGGCATGGGGATTGCCGAACGGTTTTTGTTGCCTTTCGAACAGGAGGTCGTGGCGGCGACGAACCTGATCCGGGCCGTCTATCCGGAGATCAAAACCCTGATCGACATTGGAGGGGAAGATGCCAAGATGGTCTTTTTC
>CAZAPI010000049.1:0-10554 GCA_964486945.1 uncultured Rikenella sp.
CTCAGTTGGTAGAGAACAACCTTGCCAAGGTTGGGGTCGCGAGTTCGAGTCTCGTTTTCAGCTCGCTGAAAGCCTCTTGTTCCAAGAGGCTTTTTTGTGTCTTTGTCCGGCATGCCGGTCGTGCGGCCGGTCGTTTTACGGATCCCGGCGAACGCACGGTACGCCCCGCCGCGGAAAATGTGATTTTTTCTTGTCATTTGCATTTGGGGCGCAAAATAACCATCGTCTGTTTGCATATCGGAACGACGGATCATTCCGAATACCTGTTCATGTGGCCAAAGCCGGTTCGCCATCCTCTTGGCCGGGCTGCTTCTGTCGGGTTGCGGCAAAGATAAAACGCCCCCGGAGACGGTCGAAAGCGGGGGCGAAATCCGGGAATGGACGACAAGGTCGAAGTCGAGGCGAATGCAAAGGGTGCCCCTGATCTATAAAAGCCGGGGCGTGGTGGACCCGGTGTCTGCCGCCCGCACGGCTCCTGCCGGGGAGAAAGCCGTGGCGGAGATGCCGCCGGATGGGTACGCGGATGATGCGGTGCACCGGAGTGCGGATGGTGCCGGAGCTTGCCCGGTTAAAAAAAAAGGTGTGCGGCGGGCGGTGCGGAAAACGGTGAGGTGTGTCCCTGAAAAAGTGCTATCTTTACGGGACGTTATCCCTTAAAATCTCGGAGACGGGTTATGGACTTTATCAATATCAGCCTGCTGGATGTGGTCGACGTGCTGGTGGTGGCGCTGCTTTTCTATCAGGTGTACCGCATGATCCGCGGCACGGCGGCGATGACGATCTTTGCGGGGATCTTTATCGTATATCTGCTGTGGGTGGTGGTCAAGGCGCTCAACATGACGCTGCTCAGCTCGATCATGGGGCAGGTGATCGGGGTGGGGGTGCTGGCGCTGATCATCGTGTTCCAACAGGAGGTCAGGCGATACCTGCTGCTGCTGGGAAGCCGCTACTCGAAGGCGAAAAACCGTTTCGTGAGGCGCATCTTCCGCTCGGCGGGACGCGATGCGCAGCTGCAATGGACGGAGGACCTGGCCAAGGCGTGCCGCGACATGGCCTCGACCTATACGGGGGCGCTGATCTGCATCGAACGGCAGGGCGACCTGGGGGTCTATGCCTCGACGGGGGACATTGTCGACGCGCGGATCGACGCGCGGCTGATCGAGAGCATCTTTTTCAAAAACAGCCCGCTGCACGACGGGGCGATCGTCATCAAGGGGGGGCGGATCCATGCGGCGAGGTGTATCCTGCCCTCGTCGGACAATCCGCACATCCCGCAGCACTACGGGATGAGGCACCGGGCGGCGATCGGCCTGACGGAGCACAGCGATGCGGTGGTGGTGGTGGTGTCGGAGGAGAGGGGCGAAATATCGGTGGTGGAGGCGGGCGAAATCTCCCCGGTGGCGGACCCGGAGGCGCTCAGCGAAAAACTGAACCGGATTTTGGCGGCGTAATTTTGGCAGTTTCTTTGGCGGAGGTCCCGAAAATTTCCCTAACTTTGTACCCTATGGAACGCGCATCCGGTCCCGAACCCTCGGGAGGCGTTCGCTTTCAACGGCTTACAATTTAAATTCAACAATCTTAGATAGCAATGGCAAATCAGAAGAAATTCATCACCTGTGACGGTAACTATGCCGCGGCGCATATCGCTTACATGTTCAGCGAGGTGGCGGCAATCTATCCGATCACTCCCAGCTCGACCATGGCGGAGTATGTGGACGAGTGGGCGGCCGCGGGCAAAAAGAACATTTTCGGCGAAACGGTCCGGGTGCAGGAAATGCAGTCGGAGGCCGGTGCGGCCGGTGCGGTGCACGGCTCGCTGCAGGCGGGGGCGCTGACGACAACTTACACGGCGTCGCAGGGCCTGCTGCTGATGATCCCCAATATGTATAAAATCGCAGGGGAACTGCTGCCGGCGGTGTTCCACGTTTCGGCGCGGGCGCTGGCGGCGCAGGCGCTCTCCATCTTCGGGGACCATGCCGACGTCATGTCGGCGCGCCAGACGGGGTTCGCCATGCTGGCCTCGGGCTCGGTGCAGGAGGTGATGGACCTTTCGGCGGTGTCGCACCTGACGGCTATCAAGGGGCGGGTGCCGTTCGTCAATTTCTTCGACGGCTTCCGTACGTCGCACGAAATCCAGAAGGTCGAAGAGTTCGATACGGAGGCGCTGAAAGGACTGGTGGATATGGACGCGCTCAAGGAGTTCCGCATGCGGGCTTTGAATCCGGAACACCCGGTTACGCGCGGTACGGCGCAGAACCCGGACATCTATTTCCAGAGTCGCGAAGCGGCGAACCGGTTCTATGACGCTGTCCCGGATATGGTCAATGACTATATGGGCAAGATCTCGGCCATTACGGGGCGGACCTACAAGCCGTTCGACTATTACGGGGACCCGGAGGCCACGAATGTGGTGATCGCTATGGGCAGCGTGACGGAGACGATCAAGGAGGTGATCGATATGTTGCGGGCGAAGGGCGAAAAGGTGGGCCTGATCTCTGTCCACCTGTACCGTCCGTTCAGCGCGAAGTATTTCATGCAGGCGGTGCCGAAGAGCGTGAAGCGGATCTGCGTGCTGGATCGCACGAAGGAACCGGGGGCAAACGGAGACCCGCTCTATCTGGACGTGCTGGAGGTGTTCGCCAACAACGAGATGCCGTGCGCGGAACGGCCGGTTATCGTCGGCGGACGGTATGGGCTGTCGTCGAAGGATACGACGCCGGCGCAGATGATCGCGGTGTTCGAAAACCTGGCGCAGAACGAACCGAAAAACCAGTTTACGGTCGGGATCGTGGACGATGTGACGTTCAAGTCGCTGCCGGTGGGCGAAGAGGTCAGCGTGGGGCACGGCTCGACGTATGAAGCCCGGTTCATCGGCCTGGGCTCCGACGGGACTGTGGGGGCCAACAAAAACTCGATCAAGATTATCGGGGGATCTACCGATAAATACTGCCAGGCCTATTTCTCGTACGACTCGAAGAAGTCGGGGGGGTATACCAGCTCGCACCTGCGGTTCGGGGACGAACCGATCCGTTCGACCTATCTGGTTACCACGCCGAATTTCGTGGCGTGCCATGTGCCGTCGTACCTGGGCAAGTATGACCTGCTGAAGGGCCTGAAGGACGGGGGGACGTTCCTGCTCAATGCGGTGTGGGACGAAGAAACGACCAAAAAGCACCTGCCGGATGATATGAAACGCTATTTGGCGGAGCACCATATCAATTTCTATATCATCAACGCGACGAAGATCGCTTCGGAACTGGGCTTGGGCTCGCGCACGAATACGATCATGCAGTCGGCGTTCTTCAAGGTTTCCGAAGTCATCCCGTACGACAAAGCGGTCGAAGAGATGAAAAAGGCGATCTACAAGTCGTACGGCAAGAAGGGCGAGGATGTCGTCAACAAGAACTATGCGGCGGTGGATGCCGGGGGCAAGAATGTCGTGAAGGTGGAGGTGCCGGCGGAGTGGGCTTCCATTACGGTGGCTCCGAAGGCTGCGGATCCGTCGCGGCCGGAGTTCATCTCCAAGATTGTGGATCCGATCAATGCGCTGGCGGGGGACGACCTGCCGGTATCTGCGTTCCTGGGCCGCGAGGACGGTACCTGGGAAGCGGGGACGGCGGCTTTCGAAAAGCGGGGGGTCGCGGCCGTTATCCCTGCCTGGCAGCCGGAAAACTGTATCCAGTGTAACCAGTGCGCGTATGTCTGTCCGCACGCTGCGATCCGTCCGTTCCTCTTGACGGATGAGGAGGCTGCTGCGGCTCCGGCCGGAACGCCGTTCGTACAGGGGAACGGGGCCTTGAAGGAGTACAAGTTCAAGATCCAGGTGACGCCGCTCGACTGTACGGGCTGCGGCAGCTGTGCGAATGTCTGCCCGGCGCCGAAGAAAGCGCTCGTTATGGAGCCGATGGAGGCGCTGCTGCCGGTCGAAGAACCGAGGTGGGAGTATCTGCATAACAAGGTGGGGTACAAATCGACTGTCGTAGACAAGACCAAGACGGTCAAGAATTTGCAGTTCGCACAGCCGCTGTTCGAGTTCTCGGGCGCTTGCGCGGGGTGCGGCGAAACGCCTTATATCAAGTCGATCACGCAGCTGTTCGGCGAACGGATGATGGTGGCGAATGCTACGGGATGTTCGTCGATTTACGGAGGCTCGGCACCGTCGACGCCCTACTGCCGCGACTTGAGCTCGGGACATGGGCCGGCATGGGCGAACTCGCTGTTCGAGGACAATGCGGAGTTCGGCCTGGGGATCCATATCGGGGTCGAAAAGATGCGGGATCGTTTGGCGATGATTATGCGCGAAGCGATCGAGAAGTGCGGATGCTGCTCGGACCAGGTGAAGGCGGCCATGCAGGCCTGGATCGACGGCAAGGACAACGCGGCGGCTTCGATCGAGGCTACGAACAAGCTGTTGCCGCTGGTGGAAGCCTGCGACTGCGACTATTGCAGGCAGATCGTGGAACTCAAACAATACCTGGTTAAAAAATCGCAGTGGATCTTCGGGGGCGACGGCTGGGCCTATGACATCGGATACGGTGGTCTGGACCATGTGCTGGCCTCGGGCGAGGATGTCAATGTGCTGGTGATGGATACGGAGGTCTACTCCAATACCGGGGGGCAGTCGTCGAAGGCTACGCCGGTAGGGGCGGTGGCTAAGTTCGCGTCGGCGGGCAAGCGGATCCGCAAGAAGGACTTGGGCGCGATGGTGATGACCTATGGCTATGTCTATGTGGCGCAGGTGGCTATGGGGGCTAACCAAAATCAGTATTTCCAGGCGATCAAGGAGGCTGAGGCGTTCCCGGGGCCGTCGCTCATCATCGCTTACGCGCCGTGTATCAACCACGGGAACAAAAACGGGATGGGTGTGTCGCAGCTGACGGAAAAACGCGCTGTGGAGTGCGGCTACTGGCACCTGTGGCGGTTCAACCCGCAGCTGGAAGCGGAGGGCAAGAATCCGTTCACGCTGGATTCCAAGGAGCCGGACTGGGCGAAATTCCAGGATTTCATCCACCAGGAGGTGCGCTATACGTCGCTGCTGAAGGCTTTCCCGAACGAGGCGCAGGAGCTGTTCAACGCTGCTGAGGAAAATGCCAAGTGGCGCTATAACAGCTACAAACGTTATGCGGCGATGCAGTATCAGCCGGATGCGGAGGCGACCGAGGCCAAGGCGGCGGAGGTGAAGTAGACTGTTAATTGTTTCAGGGGCTTTCGGGCCTGATGTTAGAAGGGCTGTCCGTAGGAGTACGGACGGCCTTTTTTTGTGTGTGGGGCGGCGGAGGTGGCTTTTGGGTTTGTCGGTGGTGGCGGCGGAAATTGTTCCGGCGGGCCCCCTGCGGGCTGACTGCTGACGCGGAAACTTTTTTTGCCGACTGTAACTACCCTATATTCGGGCCGCCGCCTGGGGGCGAAGCCGCAGAGCGGCTTGGCGGCGGGCCCGGCGTTCCTAAAGGAACGCGTTTCTCGCTCTTCGCCTTACCACGGGAACTTTTTCCGCCAGCCGGCGATCGCCGCCTTCCCGGCGAAAGGGATGATAAAATCGGTGCGGCACGAGAGACGGTCCGGGAATTAGTGCTAAATTTGCAAGGCGCTGCCTGTCACGGCTTACTGGGCTGAGAGCGGCGCAATGCAAAAAAAACTTTTCGACCCGTTGACTGCCCGTATTCTGAAAAAAACACTCAAACTGCTCCTGACGGTGATCTCCTGCGCGATCATCGCGGCAGTAGCTCTGCCTATACTCGCCGGGCTGCTGTTGCAGGTGGGGGTGGTGCAGAACTATGCGGTAAGCCGCCTGACGGAGTGGCTCTCGGAGCGGGGCGGAACGACGATCTCGATCGAACGGGTGGACATCGGCTTTTTCAACAGGGCGCTGTTCGAAGGGGTCTACGTGCAGGATCCGGCCGCGCCGCAGGATACGCTGCTCTATGCGCGGCGGCTGAGCGTGGGGATCGACGGAATCAACTTCTTCAACGGGAACATATCGCTGGGGGCGGTGTCGCTATCGGACGGGGTGCTCCATATCGCCAAGGATTCGGCGGGGGGCACAAACCTCAAAATGGTGACGGAGCGGTTCCGGCCCAAGGTGCCGCGCCGGATCGACCTGCGCCTCTCGGTGCGGGAGCTGAACCTGGTCGGCATGTGCTTCACTTTCCGGCAGTTCGACCCGCCGGTGCGGGAGCACGGGGTCGATTTCAAGGATCTCGACCTGCGGAATATCCATTTCCAGGCGCGGGGAATCGCGGTGCGGGACGATTCGGTAAGGTGCCGGATCGAGCACCTCGGTTTCAGTGAGAAGAGCGGCTTCCGGCTGCAACACCTGGCCTCGGGAAGGGTGGCGGTGAGCGGCACGGGGCTGCGGCTCGCGAATCTCAGGGTCGAGACGCCGCTGTCGATGCTCCAGTTCGAACGGCTGGACCTGCTGTACGACGACTGGTCGGCTTACAGGGATTTCGTGCACAAGGTGCGGCTGGATGCGGTGATCGAGCCGTCGTCACTGGCTTACCGGACGATTGCGGCGTTCTCGCGGCGGCCGACGACGATCCTTACGGCGATCGGGTTCGAGGAGGCGGTGGTCAGGGGGCCGGTGGCGGCGCTGGAGGGGCGTGTTCGGAATGCCCGGGCGGGGGGAACGCTGCTGGACGCGGAGTTCGACATCACGGGGCTGCCGGACCTGGAACAGGCCTGGTTCCGCATGAAGCTGGAGCGGCTGGAAACGGACGCGGAAGATATATTGGCGACCTACGTGGATCTGTCGGGTGGCAAGTCGCTGGCGAATGTCGGGCCGCTGCTGGCCCGGGCGGGCAGGATCGGCTTCTCGGGGACGTTCGACGGGCTGCTGAGGGATTTCACGGCGACGGGGAGGCTGACGACGGACGAGGGGGTGCTGGAGGGCAGCTTGCAGTTCTTGCCGGCGGCGCAGCGGGGGGCGATCCGTTTCCTGGGCCGGGTGGAAACGGCGGATCTTGAGCTGGGGCACTTGCTGGCGGCGAAAAACCTGGGGGCGGTGGCGCTGGCGGCGGGGGTGGACGCGGTGGCGAAACCGGGCGAACTGACCCTGACTACGGATGCGGTGATCGACCGGCTGGATTTCAGGGGGTATTCCTACAACGGAATCCGGATGAACGGCCGCTTTGCGGGGCGAACGTTTACGGGAAGGATCAGCTCGTCGGACCCGAACCTCGATTTCGTGACGGACGGGAGGTTCGACCTGAGCGGACCGGTGCCGGCCTACGATTTCGAGATGGATCTCAGGCGGGCGGATCTGGCGGCGCTGAAACTGAACCGAAGGGATACGGTGGCGAGGCTGGCGATGCGTTTCAGGGCGCATGCGACGGGGACGACGCTCGACGATATCAGCGGGACGGCGACTGTCGACAGCCTGAGCTATGTGAACCATATCGACACGGTGCGCACGGGGACGATCCGTTTCGAGGCGCAGAATACGGAGCGGTCGAAGCGGGTGACGCTGTGTTCGGATTTCGCGGACGCGGAGCTGAGGGGAAGCTACAGCTACGGCAATATCTTCCGCTTTTTCGGGCAGTCGTTGAAACGGTACCTGCCGTCGATGCCGTCGGCGGAGGCGGAACACGGGGGGGCGGCGGTGCCGGCGAAGGGGGCGGCGAAAGATCTTAAGGTAGAGGAGGCGCCGTTCGACAACGGCTATTACCTGGTGAAGGTGGATGTCAAAAAGGCGAACAATGTGGCGGCGATCTTCGTGCCGGGGCTGGAGATCGCGGAGGGGTCGTCGCTGGCGTTCCTGTTCAACCCGTACCTGGACGAGTTCAGCCTGAGCGCGAAGTCGGACTATATCCTGCGGCGGAACCTCTATGTGGGGAACCTGATGGTGGAGTGCCGAAACCAGGCGGACTCGGTGTCGATCTATGCTGCGGCGGAGCAGTTCGGGGTGGGGACGGTGGACTTGCCGAACCTGTCGGTGGTGGGGGGGATTCGGGACAACCGGATCTCGCTGGCGACGCGGTTCAGCAACCCGGAGAACGGTGCGAATGCGCTGGTGAGCACGAGCACGACGTTCGGCCGTTCGGCGGCGGGGCTGCCGCAGGTGGACGTGGCGCTGAATCCGACGACTTTCTCGGTGGGGGGGCAGCTGTGGTATATCGCGCCGGGACATGTGGTGCTGGATTCGCTGGGGGTCGATTTCAGGCGTTTCAGGCTCTGGGGGCAGGGGCAGGAGTTTGCGGTGGACGGCCGGGCGTCGGCTTCGGAGGGGGATACGCTGCGGGTGAAGCTGCGCAATTTCGACATGTCGCCGCTGACGCAGCTGGTGGCGCGGCAGGGCTACCGCATCGCGGGGCGAATGGGGGGCGACGCGACGCTGGTGGCTCCGCTCGGGGAGTTGCAGTTCGGGGCGGACCTGAGGATGGATTCGCTGGCGTTGAACGATTACGGGCTGGGAAGGGTGGATTTCCACAGCGAATGGGACCGGCCGCGGAAGTGGGTGAGGTTCGCGATGACCACGCCGCAGGGCGAAAAGCCGGTGACGGGGGTCTATGACAGCGGGAGAAAGCGTTACCGGGTGGATTTCGATTTCCCGCGGTTCGATATGTGCTTGCTGGAGCCGCTGTTGCAGGGTGTCCTGATGCAGACGGGGGGGACGGCGAAGACGAAACTGGTGATGACGGGTGGTCCGGAGGGGGGACCGGTGCTGAACGGGACGATCGGGGTGGAACGCTACGAGGCGACGGTGGCCTACACGCGGGCGCGGTATACGCTGGCGGGGCCGGTGACGGTGACCAATAACCGCTTCGAGCTGCCGCCGGTGCCCATCACGGACGGAACGGGGGGCGGCGGGCTCATCTCGGCGTGGTTCGACAGCGAGTATTTCAGGCACTTGAGGTTCGCCGTGAAGGTGGATTTCCGGGAGCTCCTCTGCCTGAATACGACGGAGGCGGACAATCCGGATTTCTACGGAAAAATGTACGGGACGGGGGCATTCTCGGTGACGGGGGACGACCTGAAAACGATGCTGGACGTGCGGGCGGAGACGGCGCGAAGTTCGACGTTCGTACTGCCGCTGTCGGATGTCTCGACGATCTCGGAGGCGGATTTCATCTCGTTCGCCCAACCGAAGGAGCGGCAGCGGCCTGCCGACCGGGTGCTGGCGTTCCGGGACAGGCTGCGTAATGCACGGCGCTTACGCCCCAAGAGCGAACTGAATGTGGACCTGAACCTGTCGGTGCTGTCCAACACGGAGGCGCAGATTGTGATGGATCCGCGTCTGGGGGATGCGATCAAGGGCAGGGGAAACGGCCGCTTCCGGATGAATGTGGTGCCGGACAGGGAGGTGTTCACGATGGACGGCCAGTTCGACATCGCGGAGGGGACGTACTTGTTCACGCTCTACGGGGTGCTGGCGAACAAGTATTTCGTGATCCAGCCGGGCGGCTCGATCCTGTGGACGGGGGATCCGGCGGACCCGCTGGTGAATATCGACGCGGTGTACCGGGTGCGCACGTCGCTGCGCCCGCTGCTGGGCAGTTCGCAGGGGAGCGGAGCGGGGAACGGTAATGTGAATGTGAATTGCGGGATCCACCTGACGGAGCATCTGTTCAACCCGACGGTGCAGCTGTCGATCACGGCGCCGGGGGCGGACCCGGAGACGAAAAACCTGCTCCGGAATCTGCTGAATACGGAGGAGGCCACGACGATGCAGTTCGCCTACCTGATGCTTTCGAAC
This sequence comes from uncultured Rikenella sp., assembly GCA_964486945.1. Classification (GTDB taxonomy): domain Bacteria; phylum Bacteroidota; class Bacteroidia; order Bacteroidales; family Rikenellaceae; genus Rikenella. The sequence goes on from CAZAPI010000049.1 coordinate 9,692, forward strand.
AGTTTTATGCCGGATGACCAGACCAATGCCATTGGCACGATGAGCGGCTCGCTGGCGGGGATCGCGGGGATGGAGTTCCTCTCGAACCAGATCAGCAACCTGATCTCGGGCTCGAATTACAATATCCGCTTCGGGTACCGGCCGCAGAGCGACCTGACGTCGGAGGAGGTGACGTTCGATGTGGGGGCGGATATCATTGCGAACAAGCTGTCGGTGGAGGTGGGGGGTAATTACGATGTGGGGCAGCGGGGGGCTTACACGACGACGAATAACCCGCTGTCGGTGGATGGCTATGTGACGTGGGTGCTGAACAAGTCGGGCTCGCTGAAGGTGAAGGGGTTCACGCGGACGATCGACCGGTTCGACGAGTCGCAGGGGTTGCAGGACAATGGGGTGGGGGTCTATTACCGGCAGGAGTTCCAGAGCTGGAAGGATCTCAAGGAGCGTTACCGGCGTTGGCGCGAGGCGGTCCGGCTGAGGCGGGCGGCGAGGCAGGAAAAAAGGTTCGAAAAACGGCAGCTGAGAAAGGCGGGGGCTTCTTTTGTACCGGTTCCGGCTCCGGTTTTCGGGGCGGATTCGACGGCGGTTCCTGGGGCGGTTTCGTCTGCGCCGGTGTCTTCTTCGGTGTCTGTGCCGGTGGGTTCGGCGGTGCGGGGGGAGTGACGGTTGTGTTTTTGTTTTTTGTGCCTCTCTTTTCCTTTCGGAATGGGGAGGCGTCGTTTTTTATCGGGATGGTGTGCGGCTGGTCGGTGGCCTTTGCGCTGGGCTGTGGGCTGCGGCGGAGCGCTTTAGCGCGGAGCCGCAGTAAGGCGGGTACGGGCTTTCTCGGAACGGCTTGCCGTTCCGAGAAAGCGAGGCTTTGA
>CAZAPI010000050.1:0-5916 GCA_964486945.1 uncultured Rikenella sp.
GAAAGAAGATGCCCCGCCGGCATGAGGCGACTAAGAAAAAATCCCGCGGCGGGAGCGGGAATCCCTACCCGGCACGAGGGGTAAAAATTAAAGATCGGTTAACAATTTAAAAGGTCAGGTTCAGCTCCATGCCGAAGTAAGGCGACGCCGAACGCCGCATCAGCACCCCGTTGCGGTAGTAGTCCGGATAGGCGCTGAACAGGCGGTTGACATACATCGCCAGCCGGGCCCAGCTTCCGAAATGCTTCGTAGCTTTCAGGTTCACATCCATGCAGAAGGGCACCATCGAGCGATCGAAATAGGCAGACGAATAGGTCTGCACCAGCCACTGCAACTGCGTGTCGTGCCGGTCCGCCTCCGTGAACGGATGCTCCGTGCCCGAAGCGTCCACCCACGCCACCGGCACCCCGTCGTTCCACAAGGGCTGGCTGCTCGTGAACCAGAGGCACTGGAAAGTGGTCGAGAAAGTCAGCCCCAGCTTCTCTAAGTAGGTGTCGAACGTCACATTCGTGTTGAACTGCTGGCGCACCGAGCCGTCCTGCCAGTCGTAGAGGCCCACATACCGCACCGGGTCGCCGCCCAGGTTGATCGTCGCGGAGCGGTAGATCGGCGCACTGTTGCTGTACGTGGTGCGGAACCACGCCCCGTTGACCGTAATGCGAGTTCTCAGGGCTTCGATGCGCGGCGACGAGAATTGGAATTCTATCCCCCGCTTGTCGATCCGGCTGCCGTTGGCCCACCGGCCGTAAGTGTTCAGCAACGTGTCGTTCGTGTAAGGCACCTCCGACAGGTCGGGCGGCCCGGTCAGCGTCCCCGGGTCGATGGCGTTGGAATCGTAGTTCTTGTACGGCAGGGCCTTATAATAAGTCATCGTCCGGAAACCGTCGGTCATCCGTTCCTGGAAATAGGTCGCCGAAAAATCGAACCCTTGGTGCTCCGCGCTGAAACGCCCCTCCCATTTGAGGTTGCGCGCCGGACGCAGGTCGAAATTGATGTTGTCCCACACATAAGTCAGCATGTTGATGCGCCGCAGGTCGGGATCGGTCGGGTAGTAGTTCAGCTGCACCAGGTCGGCGTAGATCGGATCAGGGTAGAGCTGGTCGAGCGTCGGTGTTTTGGTGTGTCGTCCGATGCCCCCGGCGATCTCGAAGTTCCATTTCCCCGCCGCAGGCAGCTTCCACTGCACGTTCACGCGCGGATCGACATAGATTTTACCGTGCATCTCGTACCTCTTGTCGATATTCAGCGGCGCCATGGCCCGCACGCCCGCCGTCACCACGAAACGGTGCTCCCCGGCCCGGAACCGCAAAGCATCCTCGGCGAAGAGCGACAGTTCGGTGCCCGCGGGGATGTCGCTGAACGGCCGCGGGCGGTTGGTGTTGTTCGGATTCAGCGGCCGCGTGATGTCGTAAATCTGCCCCTTGCCCCAGTTCTTGTCGTACTTCCAGTCCAGCCCGACCTTGCCGCTGTGCCGCACGCCGCCCGTCTTCCCGCCCAGCCCCAGCACCGCTTTGACGAAAGCATTCATCGGTTTGCCGTCCACTGCCACGTCCGCCGTATATTTGTACGGCAACAGTTCCGCGTCGTGCTCGCCGTTCGCCATCCCCGTAGGCAGCGGCACGGGGCGGTTCAGGTAGACCTGCTTGGTCTGCTCCATCCGGCTCGCCTCCTGCGCCACGGAGGCCGTTACGTCCAGCGTTTTCAAGGCCCCGGCGTTGAAAAAGACCCAGTTAAACGACGTTCCCAGTGCGAAGCGGTTATAGGAGGCTTTGAAACGGTCGCCCGCCATCGAAGCGTCGGCATCCGTCTTCTCTTTGTCGAGCGAGCCGGTATAGTCGAGACTCAACCGCCAGCGCAGCGAAGCCTTATCCGTCACGCTGCGGCTGCTGTATCGCAGCGAGCCGGTGATCCGTTTGTAATTGGCCAGCGTATTGCGGGGATCGCTGCGGGCCGTCAGGTAGTCGCCGTCTATATTCAGTATCTTGTCGTCCCCTTTGAGCCTGATTCCCTTGCCTGCCGAAACCAGCTTGCCGTATTCGTCAGCCTTGACCCGCGTCTCGAAAGGGGTGGCCGTCATCCGCCGCCTGATATTGACCAAACCGCTGGTCAGGTTGCCGTACTCCACGGAAGGGATGCCCCGCACGATCTCGACCGACTCAATATTGTCGGTCGGGATCGTCCGCATGTCCAGCCCGCGCGACACCAGCGAACCGTCGCCCGACGAGCCGGGGATCGATTGCAAGTTGGCATCGGTGCTGACCGGCACCCCGTCCACCGTGAAAGCGGTACCCAGCGACGACACGTCGTAGTCGTCGCTGCTGTTGCCCGCTTCGCGCAGCCGGATCAGGTTCGGGGTACCCAGGTCCGGATTCTGGGCCAGTCCGCCGGGCAACAGGGAAAGCAAATCGGAGAAGCTCGACGGCTGGAGGTGTTCCATGGCCTGCCGGTCGATGCGCGAGGCGCTGGTAGCCCCTTTGGACTCTTTGGCCGTCACCACCACCTCCTGTGTTGTCAGCGGCTGGGTCGCCAGGCCGATCCGCAGCGTGGTGTCGCCCGTAATGCGGAAGGTGCGTTCCCAGTCCCGGAAGCCGACGAAAGCGACCTTGATCCGGTAATTCCCCGGCTGGAGGCCTGAGAAGACGAACGATCCCTTGGTATCGGTAACGGCTCCGCGCGGCGCGGCGCTCCCTTCCGGGAAAAGCTGTACCAGGGCATAATCCTGCGGCTGTCCTGTGGTCGCGTCGGAGACTGTGCCGCGCAGGATCGCCGCAGCGGCAGTGCTGTGGGCGACCAACAGAAGTAGTATGGAGACGAGTATCCGGGTCATTTTCGGGAGCAAAGGTACCGGGGCGCCGAGGCCGGGACAATCGCCACATATAAGGAAAAAGCAGGCCGGGGCTCCCCATTTTTGGGGAGCCCCGGCCCGGGAATGAAAGCGGCGAAACCTATTCGGCCCGCGTGCGGGACTTCACTGGGTAACGTCTATAAATGGGAATGGGGTTGTAGCCTATATCGACCTTACTTGTGGCTTTTTCATGTACCGCACGGCAGGATGTTCCTTGTACGGCGCGAACCGTGCCTTGACGGTATCCGAACAGGACAGCCTTGTCATTCCGGAATTCCTCAGAGCCCGCCGGTCTGCAACCGGTTCCGAAATGCCGCGCGTGGCAGCGGCGCTCGGAAGAGCCGAAAAGCCCGTTAAAAGGGAAACGATCTTTCTTATAGTGTTCGTTAAATTTCGATAAGACAAACAAATGTTTAATATAAACGATTGACCTTCAGTTGTATAATCATCTACTTTCCCCCAGCCGTCCGTCTAAAAAAGAGACAGCCCCGGGATAGCCATTTATTAGGACGCCAGGCGGGATAATCCCCATATTTGGGGATTTCCCGCTACGAAGGGGAACTCTACCTTTGCCGTCGGAAAACCGAAATCTTTAAAACAACCATACCATGAAAAAGCAAATTCTCTTCTCGCTCGCCCTGGCCGGGGCGCTGGCCCTCGCCTCGTGCGGCAACGGCACCAATACCGCCGGTACGGCGGCGACAGCCGAAAGCAGCTCCGCCACTGCGAAAACGATGGACGTCGATTCGCTGCTGGCCTCAGCCGAAACGCTGGTCGACAAGCCGATCGTCGTCGAAGGCATCTGCACCCACATCTGCTCGAAGGGGGGCGGCAAGCTCTTTATGATGGGCAGCGACGACACCCGAACGATCCGCGTGGAAGCGGGCGAAAAGATAGGCCGCTTCACGCAGGAGGTGGTCAATAATATCGTGACCATCAGCGGCATCCTGCGGGAGCAGCGCATCGACGAGGCTTACCTGTCCCAATGGGAAGAGCAGGTGAAAACGCAGACGGAAGAGAAGCACGGCGAAAACGGTGCCGGCTGCGATTCGGAGCAGAAAGCCCGCGGCGAAGCTACCGGAGCTGTGTCGGCAGCCGACCGCATCGCAGCGTTCCGCCAGCGCATCGCGGACCGCAAAGCCAAGGAGGGCAAAGAGTACCTGTCGTTCTACTACATCGACGGCAAAGCCTACACGATCAACAAATAACAGTGTCTTTACCGTTCGGGTATTTTGTATAGCCCGTATTGCACACTGTCGTTTCCTGCGGCGAGCGGGAGCGAGCCGCGCGGGCCGGACGGTGTCGCCGGGCCTCCAGCCGAGAGTTTGCATCGCCTTGACGGGCGGCCGGCTCCGGCACAGAAGCGGGCGGAAGCACATGCCGGACTGCCGAGACCCTCACGCATCTACGAAATAACCGAACGATTAAAAAATAATAGGAATGGGATTATCAGTGATGACCCGCGTACGGAAAGTGAGCCGCCGGCTGCACCGGGATTTTTCGTTCTTTTTCGCCGGCGTGATCCTGATCTACGCCATATCGGGGATCGCCCTGAACCACAAAGCGACGTTCAACAGCAACTACGACATCAGCCGCCGCACGTTCGCCGTCGAAGGGGCCATGCCGCCCCGCAGCGGCGTGACCGAGGAATGGGTGAAGTCCGCGCTACTGGAGCCCGTGGGCGAGGAGAACGCATACACCAAGCACTATTTCCCGAAAGACGGCACCGTCAAAGTCTTCCTCAAAGGCGGCTCGAGCGTCGTGGCCGACCTCGGCACCGGGCAGGCAGAATATGAAGCTTTCAAACGCCGCCCGTTTTTCAGCGCCGTCAGCCGCCTGCACTACAATCCCGGCCGTTGGTGGACCCTCTTTTCCGATATCTTCGGCGGCGCGCTGATCCTCATCACGATCACCGGCTTCACGATGATGAAAGGGCGCAAAGGGTTCCTCGGTTGGGGCGGCGTGGAGCTGCTCGCCGGGCTGCTCTTCCCGCTGACATTCCTGTTCTTTTTCTAATTATGATCCGGCGGCCCACAGAGCCGCCAAGCCCGAACCGATGCTGCCGCCGAGAGCCGCCAAGCCATCTTGGAGGGCCGAGGCGCAAGGAGGAAGTCCGAAAGGCCCCCGGCATAGGGCTGCAACAACAGCAATCATCTATGACAGACAACATTATAGAGTGCTGCAACCTAACCCATTACTACGGGAAGCGGCTGATCTATGAGAACCTGAGCTTCGGCGTCCCCAAGGGGCGCATCCTCGGGCTGCTCGGCAAGAACGGCACCGGTAAAACCACCACCATCAACATCCTGAGCGGTTACCTCAAGCCCCGCTCCGGCGCCTGCCATATCTTCGGCGAGAACATACAGGACATGGTACCCCGCACACGGCAGAACATCGGCCTGCTGATCGAGGGACACATCCAGTACACCTTTATGAGCATCGCCCAGATCGAGAAATTCTACGCCCCGTTCTACCCCCGGTGGAACCGCGCCGCCTACTATGAACTGATGGAGAAGCTGCACGTGGCCCCCGGGCAGCGTATCTCGCGCATGTCGTGTGGCCAGCGGTCGCAGGTGGCGCTGGGGCTGATACTCGCCCAGAATCCCGACCTGCTCGTGCTGGACGACTTTTCGCTGGGCCTCGATCCCGGCTACCGCCGCCTCTTTATCGAATATCTGCGCGAGTATGCCAAAGCCGAAAACAAGACCGTCTTCCTCACCTCGCACATCATCCAGGACATGGAACGGCTCATCGACGACTGCATCATGCTCGACTACGGGAAGATCCTGCTCCAGAAGCCGATCGGCGAACTGCTCGACACCGTGCGGCAATATACTTTCACGATGACGGCCGCAGGGCCGCTGCCCGACGACGAGCGGTTCTACCACCCCTCCGTGATCCGCGACCGCGGCGAGCTATTCTCGTTCCTGCCCGAAGCCGAAGTGCGCGGGATACTCGACGCGCAGGGCGTTCCCTATGCGAATCTCGAAAGCTGTCGCGTGAACCTTGAGGATGCCTTTATCGGCCTGACCGGGAAATATTAGCTTCGACCCCGCGTCAGCGGCGGGCCG